>NZ_JAGGZH010000093.1 GCF_021162145.1 Thermotoga sp. | reverse complement strand
CACATATACAACGTGGCGTTCTGGTCGGAAGAGATAGGGAGAAAAGCCGGCCTGGATGAGGAGAGTCTGTCGAAGCTGTATCTGGCCGGTCTTCTTCATGATATAGGGAAGGTGTACATAGATGAGCGTATATTAAACAAGGAGGGAAGACTAACCCCTGAGGAATACCAGAAGATGAAAAAACACGTAGACTACGGCTATAACATGGTGAGGGATCTGACTCTCTGGGATGTCAAGTATGACATAGCCTACTGGGTGATTCAGCATCATGAGAAGTACGATGGAAGCGGGTATCCATTCGGGTTGAGGGAAGAAGAAATAACACTGGAAGGGAGGATACTGAAAATAGCGGACACGCTGGACGCCATGCTCTCACCCAGAAGTTACAGAGATCCGATGCCCTTGGAAAATGTGATGAGAGAGATAAAAAGGCTGAGGGGAAAAGATTTCGATCCGATGCTGGCGGATTTGACCGTTGAGTTGTTGAGGGAAAAAAGGGAGAGCTCAGGTCTTCTTGAAGGAAGACTTCTTCCTGCCACAATGGTTACGGAGGGAGAGGAACACGAAGGTATCTTGAGAAAAACCGGTGAGTCTTACATTTTCATCTCTGACACGCTGGAACCCAGAGAGGAAGGAACGCTTTTTGTGAGAAGGTACAACCTTTTACACAAATTCAACGTGAAGATGTTCCCGATCGATCACGACAAGGTGAAATTGGAGATCGTCGAAGACTCACCTTTTTCTTGCCATAGGTGGTTGAGGCCCATCAGGGGAATTCTCAAATGGAAAGGTAACAGAGAAAACGTGATTCTGTCGGGATTGTCGGACAGAGAAGTTGCTTTCATTCTCTCGGGGGTCAGAGATATGAAGGTAGATGAAGGGGAAGCCTATCGACTGGAAACATCAGCAGGTTCCTTCGAAGGATACATCGTTGACAAGGTCAGGGTGGCGGGCATACCACACTTCATCCTTCAAGGTTGAAGGGAGGGAGAATCGTGGGTTTCAGAGCCAAGATCTTTGTAGCCGCATTCGTTCCCCTGGGAGCACTGGTGTTCATGGCTATCCTGGGTGGTACTCTGTTTTTGAGATCAGGTCAGAGCGTGAGGTCTGCGTTTGAAGAGTACGAGCTTGCCGTGGAGAGTCTGGATAAGCTGGAAGAACTCGAAACGGCGATTGCGCTGCTTGTGAACAATGTGGTGACAATAGACGAGGTAAAGGCGCGTTTCAATGAACTGAAAAAAGTTGCCGACAAGATTCCTTCTCTGAAAGAAAGTATGAGCGCTCTCGAACGGAACATCTCGGAGATAATCTCCGGAGACACTCAGGCCATATCCAGAATAGAGGGTCTTTCCGACAGGGTGAAGGAGGACATCATGTCGAATCTGGACAAAACCAAGAAGAACCTTGACAGAGAGATTCTTCAGAACGCAAAGCTCGTTGGCAGTCTCTCTTTTGTGGCTATTCCCGTCGTAGCAGCAGCCGGTGTGGTGTTTTTGCTCATATTAGTGTCTTACAGTTTGAGACTCTTAAAGCCCGTTATGGAAGCGTCTAGATCTCTGAGAAACAACGATCTCACGATCGAGATTCAGGAAGTGAAAGTCAGAGATGAACTGGGAACCTTGCTGCGTGAGTTCAAAGCGTCCATAGAATATTTGAGGGACAACCTCAAGAAAGTGCAGGAGGAGACCTTTTCAGTCTCAAAGAGTATCGAAGAGATTTCTCATGCAAACGAGGAAACAACGAACCAGCTTGTTGAGATTTCAAAAGAAATGGACAACATATCCATGAAGACTGAATCCATCTCCGCCTCTGTTCAGGAAACCACCGCAGGATCCGAGGAGATCAGCAGTGCTACAAAGAACATCGCGGACAACGCTCAGCAGGCTGCGAATTTTACCGACCAAAGCGCGCAACTTGCAAAAGAAGCGGGAAACACGCTGAAAAAGGTCATAGAAACCATCCGAATGATATCAGAGAGTGCAAAAAATGTGGAGAGAATTGTAGAAAGCTTCCAGAGGGGATCTGAGGAAATCACAGGTTTTGTGGAAACGATCAACTCTATAGCAGAGCAGACGAACCTTCTTGCTTTGAATGCAGCGATAGAGGCGGCACGGGCAGGTGAAGCGGGAAGAGGCTTTGCAGTGGTGGCGGACGAAATCAGAAAACTCGCCGAAGAAAGTCAACAGGCTTCAGAGAACGTGAGAAAGGTCGTCGATGAGATCAGAAGCATTGCTCAAGATGCGGAGAAAGTGTCCTCCGAGATCACCGGACGTGTCGAAGAAGGCACCCGACTGGCCGACGAAGCCGATGAGAAATTGAACTCCATCGTGGGGGCTGTTGAGAGAATAAACGAGATGCTTCAGAACATAGCGGCGGCAATAGAAGAGCAAACAGCAGCCGTGGACGAAATAACAACAGCGATGACCGAGAACTCAAAAAACACGGAGGAAATTGCAAACAGTGTCAAAGAAGTGAACGCAAGACTCCAGGAGATCAGTGCTGGGGCAGAGGAGATCACGAGCAAAGTACAGGCTATCAGAGAAAATGTGCGGATGCTCGAGGAGATCGTTGCAAGGTATAAAATCTGAAGGTGCGCTCCGCACCTTTTTTCTTTTATTCAACCAGCAAGACTCTCAGAGCACCTCTTTCTTTCAACTTTTTTGCAATTTCGGGATCTTCCGTTACGTATATTCTGTCTTTTCTCACCTCATCTGGAAGAGATATCACCCTCACGGCGCTTTCGTCTTTCTCCAGAACGAACTCTGCATCCTCCTTCGAAACTCCGATGATCATCGGTTCTCCCACGAACGGATCGTTCTCCTTATATGTAAGACTGGAAATCTTCTTTCAACTCCTGAGCGACGTATTTCAGTATCTTTATAAAAGTGTCTTTTTTCACAAAGCCGGGAAGATAGCCAAGGCCATCTTTTCCTTTGAAGAAAAAGAAGGTGGGTGTTCCCCTTACCCCAAACCCCTGAAAGAGCTCTCTGTAGGAAAGAGGAGGTTCTTTTAAAACTTCTTCTGCAAAGAGCGTTGTCTTCTCATCGGTGGCGTAGATTTCCGCCAGGACGAAGTTCGGTGCGAGGATCTCCTGGAAATCTTTTTTCGGAAGTACTTCTTTTTTGAACAGGTTGCAGTAATAACAGGTTGGGTT
>NZ_JAGGZH010000092.1 GCF_021162145.1 Thermotoga sp. | reverse complement strand
GAATCGTCCTTGATGACCTCTTGAAAGGTCTTTCCCACGGGAAACTGACTTACGAGCAGGTCGAAAGTGTGCTTTTGAGATATCACGAGCTTGAAAGGAAGACGAAAGAGGCACTTGATAGAATTAATCATCCTGTTGTGAAAAAGGAGATCACGCGAGAGCTTCAGTACCGCTTTGAGAACGGCAAATCCTTCACACTCGAGGACTGGAACAAATGGCGGGAACAGGGATGGAAGGAAGTGTTCAAGAGGATAAAAGAACTGCAATAGCCCCTTTTCATGGGCTTTCGTTCTGTTGTAGAACGTTTTTCGAATATAAGCGTTCTGGGAGAGAACGCACAAATAAAGAACCCTCCCGATGTGGGAGGGCTTCGCTTCGCTATAGTGATGGTGCTCTGGATCTGCCAACGGTGGATTTACGCCCAGGCGCCTGGACTATCTCCTTCCGGAGACCACCGAAGGCACCTGGATGGGGCGGGTGGATTCGAACCACCGATCGCGGATCCAAAGTCCGCCGCCTTACCGCTTGGCTACGCCCCAATCTTTCCAGATCGTGTTAAGTATAGCATATGCCCGCGGACGCGTCAAGCAAGTCAAAAAGAATAAAGAGACCCGGTAGCCGTATACAAACGACCCCGTAGTCTCTTCACAGGTAACCCCCGCCCAGCTTACAAGCTGTCGGGTAGCTACATTTGTATATTAGCATATTTTTCCGCTTGAGTCAAATGAGCCAAAAAGGAGCCAAAAAGAGAATTGGAAAGTCAAATTTTCCAAATGTGTACTTATCAAAGGCAAATTTAGAATTGTCTCGCGCGGCACCGCCGACAGACTCGACAGATACCGGACAGACTCGACAGATTTGTCGAAATTTGTCGAACGCACTTGATAAACTCGTGCGAGTTTTATCGATTGTGCGGGTTTATTGCGGGTTTATTTCGGGTTTGGTGAGGGATTCCGAGTATATTATCGCCTCCTTATCCACACGGACTTTTCGATCTCAATCTTACTCGGAGTGTAACAGCCAGGATCGTAATACTCAATTTCAAAGACTATGCTATCGTCTGTTACTTCACAATCAACATGATGAATTTCGAGGTTTTTCAGCTCTTTTAACTCGTTGTACTCTTCCTCGATATAATTTAAGAGTGCGTGGAGCGTCTCTGTGATTTCACTAGCTCGCCAGCTGCTTTTGTTATGATATTTGTATTCTTCCCAGATACCCCATAAGAAGCCTCCTTCCCATGTGTCGATTTCCTTCAAGTCATATACCCCTTCCTTGATTGCATTGAGCTTTCTGTAAATCTCTTCAAACATACTCATACCTCCTTTTTGAATTGTCTTCCCCATCCCTTCCACCCCGCCCGTTTGTTCCCGGCGTCGGGATTTGCACTTATCTTCAAAGCATCCTAACCATTTCCCCGACTCGCCAGCTTCTTCTTGAAGTAATGCCGTGATTGTAACAGTCCTTCAAAAGTTCAGTTATTTCCTGCTTCACGACCTCATCCTGCACCTCAGCAACACCCGTTGTTCTCCCTGTGACCTTTTTCAGAATTCTTCTCACAAGGAAATCAATTTTTTCATGTAAGCCTGAATCCTTTTTGGGCTTCCTACTTCCGTACCAGACGTACCCATTTACACTTCCTTTTTCACCCTCAATCTTCGAGAAACAAAAGCTTTTCCCGACCCAGTATCTTTCGACCTTCATCATCCTGCCCCCCTCCTTTAAACCTTCTCAACCTTCACTTCTTTTATCTTGCTTCCCCACATCCTCTTCAGCCAAACTTTTACTTCTGAAACAGGTACAACCATTCCTGAGATACAGATTGTTCCACTCCACGGAGAAATCTCATACTCATCACGAACCACTCTTCCGTCTGCAAGTTCCACTTCTACTCTCACCTCCGCCTTTTCTGCCTTCTTCATTCTCTCATACAATTCATAAAACGTCATCTCTATCACCCTCCTTCCGATAATTTCGCATACCTCAAAGAAATTATTGAAGGGGTAAGGGCAAGAGCCCCTACCCTTCTGAGCCTCCTCAATTCGCATATTCTTCAGCCCAGAATTCTTCTACAAGCTCTATCCAATTAATGCGGTTTTTGTATACAAGCTTTTGAAAGTCCCAGTCGTTTTCGAGATCGTTGATAAGTGCATCCTTGCTAGGCATTTCCCCGCGCATTCTCATTTGAGAAAACAGCGTGTAGGCTCTGTCTCTTATCATTTTCTTTGCCTTCTCCTTCATCATTGTTCTGTAAGCCTTGTAGTCTACCTTTTCTTTTGTCCATTTCTTTGTCACAGGGTTCCAACGAAATCCACATCTCTTTATCGCATCTCGAGGTCTGCTGTCTTTTGCGAGTGCGATTCCTTCGACTTCATTGACATCTGCAAGAAATTCCTTGAGTTCTTCTTTGTCATACTTCCCCGCATTCGTGAAGTACAGTTCAAATTCCTGCCCGTCCTCCCTCCTGATGATCCACGTTCTTTTTGCACCTTCCTTCTTCTCAACTACCGCCTTCATCATCTTAACCCCCTCCTTCTCATTGTTGTCACTTTTATTATAGACTCCTATATGTTGCAATGCAATAAAGGGATGGTAAAAGGTTGGGGAAGAGATGATTAAGGATTAGTAACCAGAACACAAAGGCGGGGCAGCACCCCGCCTGGTCTCCATGTTTATACTTTCTCTAGCTATTCTGACAAGCGAACTGGCATGACGACGTTGATATAGCCAGAAACATCAAGAGGTTTTATCTTGCAGGGACTAGTAGGGTCTATAAAGTTTAGCTCTATTTCATACGTCTTGATATGTCTCAG
>NZ_JAGGZH010000091.1 GCF_021162145.1 Thermotoga sp. | reverse complement strand
CGGAAAAGTTTTTTCAGGATCTCTCCGAAAAGTTGAAAGTGCGTCAGTTAAAAAAGCGCCTAGGGGAGATAGAAAAGATGATAAAACAGAGCACCAGTGAAGAGGAAAGACGCATCCTCTTGAATATGAAAGTGGACCTTTTGAGAAAAATCAAGAGGAGGTGAAAAAGTATGGCAGAAAAGAAAGAGGCTATCACAAAAGAGGAACAGGCCAAAGAACAGGAGAAAAGGTTTCCTTCTCAGATAGAAAAGCGGATAAAAAAACTCATAAATCAGGGAAAAAAGAGGGGATACATCACCTATGAAGACATAGATAAAGCATTTCCACCCAATTACGAGGAGTTCGATACGAACTTGATAGAGAAGATATACGAGGAACTCGAAAAGTATGGAATAAACATCGTGGAGAGCGATTCAGAGGAAGAAACAGGGACCTCCACTGAGGAACTGGAAGAGCTCCTTGAAAAGGAATCTCCTGAGATACACGACACCAGCAATGTGAGGGATTCTATAAAGATGTATCTTAAGGAAATTGGCAAGATACCACTCCTCACACCAGCCCAGGAAAGAGAGCTTGCAAGACGAGCGCAGATGGGTGACAAAAAAGCCAAAGAAAAGCTCATAACGTCGAACCTAAGGCTGGTTGTCAGTATCGCAAAGCGCTACATGGGACGTGGGCTTTCCTTCCAAGATTTGATACAGGAGGGAAACATTGGTCTTCTTAAGGCAGTGGAAAAATTCGATTGGAGGAAGGGATACAAGTTCAGCACGTACGCTACCTGGTGGATTAGGCAGGCGATTACAAGGGCGATTGCGGATCAGGCCAGAACCATCAGGATACCCGTTCACATGGTTGAAACGATAAACAAGTTGAACAGGCTGAGAAGAGAGTACTACCAGAAATACGGAGAAGAACCATCTGTAGAAGAACTGGCCAAGATGATGGGAAAACCACCAGAAAAGATAAAGGATATACTCGAGGCGGCGAAGGAAACAATCTCGCTTGAGTCTCCGATCGGTGAAGACGAAGACTCTTCCATAGAGGACTTTGTAGCAGACGAATCGGTACCTTCTCCCAAAAAAGAGGCCATGAGGATGCTTATGCGCGAAGAGCTGGAAAAAGTCCTGAAAACACTCAGCCCAAGGGAAGCCATGGTTCTCAGAATGAGATACGGTCTACTCGATGGAAAACCGAAAACGCTGGAAGAAGTGGGACAGTACTTCAACGTCACAAGGGAAAGGATCAGACAGATCGAGGTCAAAGCTCTCCGAAAGTTGAGGCATCCTTCAAGAAGCAAGTATTTGAAATCACTGCTTTCGTTGATGGATGAAAATGAAGGGTGAGCAACAGCTCACCCTTATTCGTTTTTCAGGACTCTCAGAAGGTACTCTATCGGGTCACCCCTCTTGTACAAAACCACAGTTCCCGATCTTGGGTTGTATCCCGGATGTTTCAGAAGCGGTGAATCTTTGCTCGGAAAGAGTTCCACCATGGAGTGATCGAACTTGATTTTCCTCACGCCCAGTTTTGACGCTCTTATCCTCATTTTGAAGTAATCCAAGAGCAGCTTCACTTCCTCTGGTGGTTCTCCAAATCGATCTTTCATCTCTTCGAGTATTTCTTCGATCCCCTCTTCCTCAGTGAAAGATGCTAGCCTTCTGTATATCCTTAATCTTTCCATGAGGTTCGAAATGTAACCCTCTGGTATGAAGAACTTCCCCGGCGGATTCTCTATCTCAACACTTATAACGCGCTTTTCCTCAACCTGCTTTCTTTTTACCCTCATCACGGTCTCTTTTAGTATTTCGTTGTACAGTTTCAGGCCAATGGAGACGATGTTTCCGTGTTGCTCCAGTCCAAGAACATCTCCAATGCCTCGCATTTCCATGTCCCTCATGGCGATCTGCAGTCCACTACCAGGTCCTGTATGCGTTTTGAGTACCTTGAGCCTTTCCAGGGCGCTTCTCGGAACTCCTTTTGGATACAGAAAGTACGCGAAAGCTCTTCTGTTGCTCCTTCCCACTCTTCCCCTGAGTTGATAGAGCTGGGCAAGACCGTATCTGTGAGCATCATCGACGATCAGGGTGTTGGCATTCGGTATATCGACGCCGTTTTCAATGATCGTCGTGCACAGAAGAATGTCAACGCTTCCGCTGTAGAACTCGTGGACGATCTTTTCCATAGTCCTTCTGGACATCTTACCGTGCGCCATAGCAATTCTGAACTCTGGAAACATTTTCTTCAGTTTCTCGAACACCTCCGGGAGTTCATCCACTCTGTTGTGAACGTAGATCACCTGTCCACCTCTGTTTATCTCTCTCACGATAGCTCCTTTTACCAGTTCCTCGCTGTATTCGGTGATGCTAACATATACAGGCCCTCTTCCAGGTGGAGGAACGTTTATCACCGAAAAGTCCTTCATCCCAGAAAGTGCCATGTGCAAGGTTCGTGGAATAGGAGTGGCACTCAAAGAGAGAACGTTCACGGAAAGTCTCATCTTTTTGAACTTTTCTTTTTGTTCGACACCAAATTTTTGCTCTTCGTCTATAATGACAAGCCCGAGATCTGAAAATTCCACCCTGTTGTTCAAAAGAGCGTGCGTTCCTATCACAATGTCTACCTCACCTTTCTTCAGCCCTTCCAGGATCTTTTTTCTTTCTCTCAACGTCCTGGAGCTGTCAAGAAGCTCGACTTTGACGCCGAACGAGTCAAGCCTTTCCTTGAAGTTCTCATAGTGCTGTCTGGCGAGCACAGTGGTGGGAACAAGGACAGCCACTTGCTTTCCAGACACTACTGCACGAAAAGCCGCCCGAAGGGCAACCTCCGTTTTGCCTACTCCTGCATCACCACAGAGCAACCTGTCCATGGGTTTCTCCGATGACAAGTCGGCCAGAACTTCTTCTATGCACCTCTGCTGATCAGGAGTTTCTATATATGGAAAGGTTTCCGCGAACTTTTCTTCCAGCTCAGGATCACCGGAGAGGGGTATTCCCCTCGCTTCTTCTCTCTGCAAGTAGAGCTCGACAAGCTCTCGTACTCTTTTTTCGATGTCCTCCCGAACTTTTCTCAGCGTCCTTTTCCATCTTCCTTTGCTCAATCTATCGAGCTTCACCTGGGTTGGATCACCTATGTATCTGTGCACCCTGTCTATCTTTTCAACCGGAACGTAAAGAACCGCGTCTTCGTATCTCAGTTTAAGATAGTCTCGTTCTCCAAGGACACTCCTCAACCTGACCATGCCCTCGAAGATGGCTATCCCGTGTTCTTTGTGAACGACGAGCTCTCCTTCTTCTATCTCATCAACGTCTACCAGAGGAAGGACTTCCTCCTCTTTCCTAGAAGGGGTGGATACAACTGAGGATGTTTTCTCGATGTTCTTCAAAACCCTGTCCAGGACACTCTCGTCGAAGAACTGGGCGTATCTTTCCTTGAGAAGGTCTTTCATCTCTCTTCTGATCTTTCGGTATTCTTCCAACACTTTTTCTAGATCTTCACATGTGAAGCGCGCATTTTTTACGAAGTCTATCAAGGAACTGTTTCCATACTCGTCGAGAAAGGGGAGAATATAAACTTCATCAACACCCCGGAAAGATCTCTGAGTAGTAATGTCGAAGAATCTGATATCTTCCACTTCATCTCCAAAAAGCTCTATTCTCACGG
Organism: Thermotoga sp.; assembly: GCF_021162145.1. Classification (NCBI taxonomy): domain Bacteria; kingdom Thermotogati; phylum Thermotogota; class Thermotogae; order Thermotogales; family Thermotogaceae; genus Thermotoga; species Thermotoga sp. The sequence continues at coordinate 7,750 of NZ_JAGGZH010000091.1, read as the reverse complement.
GGAAGTCATACCCGGGAGAGAAGATATCTAAGATTCCACCCCTGATGGAAAACTCACCGGGCATTTGAACGGTGAAGACCCTTTCATATCCCGCCTCCACGAATCTCTCGGGGGTAAGGTCGAATGAAGAAAGGCGTCTGACCTTGATAGAATTCCTCTCCAGAAATTCTGGGGAAAAAATCCGTTCGGTGAGGGCCTTCAGTGTGGTGACGATTTTGAGATCCTCTCCCTTCAGAAGCTTCCAGAGGATCTCTACTCTTTTTTTCTTCACTTCAGGTGATAGAGAAACATCTTCGAGAGGCAGATTGTCTCTCGAGGGATAGAAGAGGTATCCTTCTACACGTGCTGTCCTTTCATTTGGAACCAGAAGTATTTCAACCATCCTTCGTCAAATCTTTCACGAGTTTCTTCTCATCGTCACTGAGACCTTCAAAGGGATTGGGAAAGTTGAGTTTCACTTTACACAGGGCCTTTACGATCTTCACCCTTGAGTCCTTCAACCCGAGATCTTCTGCTTTTTTCATCAGATTCAACGCTTCGAAATACTTTCCCATCTGATAATAGGTACATCCCATGTTGAAGAAGGCTTCTGCGCTTTCCGGGTCCATTTCTATGGCTCTCTTGTAGCTCTCCATTGCTTTTGCCAGAAGTTTCTTCCTCCTGTATATGTTTCCGATGTTGATCCACAACTCAGCAGATGGGTCTTCTTCTGCTAGTCTCAAGAACTTCTCCAAGGCGCTATCCAGCTTTCCACTCTTCATATCAAAATACGCTTCTTCGAACTCATTTAAGCTCAAGCTCTATCACCTTCTTTGTGACGTACACAGTGTCCGAGTAGTTCATGTCGGGCGTTTTGAAAACAACGGAAATGGGTATGATCTCCTCGGTGATAGGCTTGACGTAGGAAAAGCTGAACACCCAGAGGTTGTGTTTCAGAAAGTGTGGCATGTCTATGCCTCCACCCGATTTGTAGCAAAACTTCCTCAACTTGAGTGGTGCATCCCGCGTGGTGTAGAGTTTGACGTTTTTGAGCTTCAGGACGGCGAGTTGCTCGGGTGAAAACGCCGTATCAGGCGGTACCAGCACACAGTATCCCTTTCTATCGTTCATCCGGTAGATCTTTTTCGAAAGAAACTCCTCATCACTTATGTAAGTAGTGTACTCCCTCATCCTGTAAGACACCTCGAAGGGAACCCGACCACGCGCCTCGAGTAAGTCCGAGAAAATATGAACAAGATCTATATCCCTTCCAAAGGCGTCCTCTACTCTCACGTAGAGCGACATCCTATCGGTTGTGAACTCAAAAGAATCAATGTGTACGAAAACCGGCTCCGAGGATTTGAGGATGCTGATTTCCACCCTATGATTCTTCCAATCTGTTCCGAAAAGGTACGGATAATCGTACTCCATGTTCACATACTGAGGGATCGAGCCAATCTTCTGAAGCCTTCTTCCGTCGAAGTGGTAGAGCACTCCAAACTGGTCGAGTAAAAGGTACGATCCATCGTAGAACATCTCGAAAGAGCGCGCTGGAACAGGAAGAGAGATTCTCTGTTGTTCGCCGCTGTCTACATCTGTCGCTATGAGAGAGTTGCTCCAAACGTCGAGGACTATCACCTGTCGTCTGTAGACTTCGGCATCCATGATCAGTGGGTTACCACTGAGCGGTATTTCTTTAACACCGTTGTTCTTCATCAGGACTATCTTGTTTACATCCGCTACAACAAACTCCCCTGAGTTCAGTACCCCTGCCCCAATAGGATGGAGAAACGTTCCTATCTTCTTTTCGTTTCGATAAACATCACCGTCTTCTGAGATCAAGAAAATGTTTCCATCCTTGTCAACAAAGACCTGCTCTGGCCGAAATGACAGCTTTTTCACCTTATAGGTGTATCCATCAGTCTCTATCAAGCGGTTGTTTGGTGGGTCAACAATGTAGATGTTCTTCCCCAGAACAGCTACGTCCGTCGGTGAGAAGAAATACTCCACACCGTTCTTGAACCCATCCAGGATGCGAAGTGTTTTCATGTAGAAGGAACCTACCTTCTCGTTTCGGAGGATGAATTCGAGGTTGTGGACAAGCGAGAGAGCTTCAGGCTGGTTGGGAACGATGACGAGCAGATTCTTCAAATCTTCATAAGCTTCTCTGACACGCCCGGTTTCTATCATCAGCTTTGCTCTCAAGTACCAGAACTCTGCTAGATCTTCTGCCGGGATAGGTTTGTAAAAGATCTCTTCTATTTTCTGTATGGCGGAGTCTATATCACCCCTTGCCCAGTCCACTATTGCCTCTGAGAACATCTCTTTGACACTCTGCGAAAAGACAGTCAGGGTAACGAACAAAAGAAAAAGGATGACATGTTTTTTCACACTTTCACCTCTTGAAGAGAGTCACCTTTCTTTCCGTTCCGTGCAGGAGTCTTTGTATATTCCCCGAGTGACGAAGAGTTGACAAAACGGCGAGTATCAGGATCAACATGCCGGCGTCGTATCCTTTGAAAAGGTATCCCAAAAGTGCGGAAATATAGAGCCCAATGAGTGATCCCAGAGAGGCGTATCCAGTGATCATCACTACAAAGAGCCACACAAGGGAGAACACAATTCCTATGGGCCACGACAGGTAGAAGATGATACCGAGTGTTGAGGCAACACCTTTTCCACCTTTGAACTTCATGAAAACAGAAAAGTCGTGACCGAGGACGGTCAATATCGCTGTCAGGGAAACGAGCTTTGGATCTTCCGAGATGGATCCTGCAAGGAGGACGGGGAAAAATCCCTTCAGTGCATCGAGCAAGAGGCAGATTCCACCAACAACGTGACCCGTCGTTCTGATCGCGTTCGTTGCCCCCACGTTTCCACTTCCAGCTTTTCTCACGTCCACTCCTTTGAGCCACTTTGGAACCAGATAGCTGAAGGGAATTGATCCTATCAAGTACCCGGTCAGGGGAAAAACCCACCACTCCACAATATCACCTGCTCTTTTTGAATTTCAAAAATATGGGAGAGCCTTCGAATGGGAATACGTATTCTCTGATCAATCTTCTGAGGAAGACTTTCTGGGGTTCTTTGACTTTCTCTGTGTTGTTCACAAAAAACAGGAAAGTGGGTGGCTTTATGTCCACCTGAAGTCCAAAAAAGATCTTAAGACCACGGGGCAAATTGGTGAACGCCAGCACTTTCTGAAGAGCAGAGTTCAAGGCGCTGGAAGGCACTTTCGCTGTGTAAGAAGAGTATGCCAGGTTGATGGCATCGATTATCTTCTCCACTCCCCATCCCTTGTTCGCCGAAGTGAATATCAGAGGACTGTAATCAACAAAATAGAGTTTTTCTCGGAAAAGACTTGTGAACTCATCGTATCTCTTTTCTCGATGCTCCACCAGATCCCACTTGTTGAATACAACAACACTCGCTTTGCCTCTTCTTTCAACCAAGCCCGCTATTCTTTGATCCTGTCTTGTAATACCCTGTGTAGCATCGAGAACGATGATGACGATGTCCGCTCTCTCTATACTCTCAACGACTCTGTACGTGCTATATCTCTCCACAGTTTTCGGTTCTATTCTCGACTTTCTCCTAAGACCAGCCGTGTCCACGAAGACGTATCTCCTTCCATCGATGAACACCTCGTCGTCGACGGGATCCCTGGTAGTACCGGGAATCGGCGAGACCAGTGCCCGCTCTTTGTTCAGAATGGCGTTGAAAAGAGTGGATTTTCCAACGTTCGGGCGTCCAACAATAGCGATCTTCACCGCCCCAGTTATCTCCGGTTTTGTCTCCAGATCCAACCCCTTTTCTTCGAGTTTTTTGATAATCTTCTCCATTAGCGTTTCAAGATTGTGACTGTGCTCGGCTGAGACGGGTACAGGATCATCAAATCCAAGTCTGTAGAGCTCTGGCTTCACTTCTCTTTCAAATGCTCGAAGGTTTTCCGCTTTGTTTGCCACCAGAATAACGTCCACTCCTGATTTTCTAAGGAAATCAGCGAGTGATTCGTCTTCTTTTGTTATGCCGTTTTTTCCGTCGACAACGAACAGTACAAGATCCGCTTCCCTGATCATGTTCAGGGTCACTTCCTTCATCTTTTTTGAAATTATATCCTGTGGATTGTCAAACACACCGCACGTATCAACCAATCTGAAGGTCTTCCCGTACCACTCTACAGTATCTTGAACGGGGTCACGAGTGACCCCTTCTTCATCTTCAACGATTGCCTTTCTTTTTCTCACCAGTTTATTGAAAAGAGTGGACTTTCCAACGTTGGGTTTTCCAACGATCAACACGGTTGCCATGTTTTACTCTCCGTTCTTCAACAAGTCACCTAAGGATTTCTGATAATTTTCTTTTTCTACCTTTTTCTTGTACTCTTCTATGTTCATTCGTTCTTCAAACCTCTTTTCACTCAGGATCATCCTCCCTCCGAATGTTTCATCTGGATCGATCCTGAGAACAACAAGGTTGAGTGTTTTGCCTTCCTCAGGTTCACTGATGAGGTGGTTGTTCGGTATGAACCCCTCCACATCGTATTCTTTGACCTGAACGATCACCCCTGAGTTCACGATCTTTTTCACGGTACCTTTGACCATGGAATCTTTTCCCAATTCTTCCAGAGCACGCTCCCATGGATTTTTCTGAGTTCTCTTTATACTCAGAGAGAGTCTTCTGTTTTCCTTATCTAGGTTCATTATCTTCACTTTCACTTTTTCTCCCACTCTGACAACCTCTTCTGGACGGTCAACTCTTCTCCAGGAAAGCTCGGAGGCAGGAACGAAACCTTCAATTCCTTCCTCCAGTTCAACGAACACTCCTTGTTTTATGATGGAGGTAACCTTTCCAGCCACCGTGTTTCCAACATAGTACTTGTCTTCGATGTTTTCCCACGGATCTCCCTTTGCTTTTCTGTAGCTGAGGGTGAGTTTCCTGTTTTCTTTGTCCACGTTGATCACTTCGACCTTCACAAGATCACCGACTTTCACGACGTCTTCCAGGTTTCTTCGGCTGCTTCCCCAGAAAACTTCTGAGCGCGGAACGAGCCCCTCCACCCCAGGTTCGAGCCTCACGAAGAAACCGAATGGATGTATGGACGTGACTTCCCCACTCACCACTTTTCCGAGAGGATATTTTCCCTCTACTTTGCTCCAGGGATCGGGCATAAGTTGTTTTATACTGAGCACCACGCTTTTCCTATCTTTGTCCAATTCAATAATCTTCGCTGTGACCGTTTGACCAACCTGTACCATGTCCTCGGGAACTATCCTTGTGTCGTAACTGAGCTCACTTCTTGGAATGAAACCTCTTATTCCACCCAGAATTTCGACTACAATCCCGGAACGAGTGATCCTCCTCACTGCACATTCAACGATGTCTCCTGTTTTCCTTTCGGAGAAGAATTGTTCCACTTTCCTTTCCTGGATGGCTTTTCTTGAGACAACGATTCTTGTACCCCGTCGTGTGCGAGTCATATCCAGTATGAGAACATCCACATCTTCTTTGGGAAGGGGATCTTCTCTTCTCAGTAGAGAGTGAGAACCCGGCAAAAAAGCGGGCACTACGCCTTTCAATAGCACATTGTATCCACCCTTTGACTGTGAGACAATTCGGGCTTTGACCGGCTTTCCTTCTTCGTGAAATTTCCTCAGTTCTTCCATCGTCTCTCTGAAGATGGGTCTTTTTTCTGAAAGAGTGGATCTCTCCTCATAATTCAGGTTCAATATCTGAAGGGTGAGTTCCTCCCCTACTTTGTAATCACTCACCGGTTTGATCAACTCACTTTCTGGAACGAATCCTTCACTTTTCCCCCCGAAATCTACCACGATGCCGTCCTCTTCCTTTCCAATAACCGTTCCTTTTACTATTTGCCCTCTCCTGAACTCACCGGGTTCGTACTGACGAAGGATTTCATCGTTGAATTCCACAGGTTCCATAAGACTTCCCCTCCATCTCTTCTAATTTTCTAACAATGTTCTCTATCAAAGAAACAGGTGTGGAAGTTCCACTGAACACACACACCGTACCATATTTTACTACGCCTTCCGGTATCTCATCGGATGATTCCACCCATATGGCCCTGGAGTTTCTGGATGCGAGGCGAAACAGCTTCCCAGTGTTGGAACTGTGTTTTCCCCCGACCACTATGGAAAGGTCACAAATTTTCGAGAGTTCTCTTACCTCTCTTTCCCGATCCACGGTCACAGGACATATCGTGTTCAGGTACACGACTTTTTTGAAGTTGTTTGTTCTGATCATCTCTGATACAAATTCCCTGTACTCGTCCAGAGAAGAGGTAGTTTGAGACAGAAAAACTACGTTCTTTTCTTCCGTTTCAAATGGTTTTCTCGCTACAATCGCAGAAGCGTACCCCAGCAGGGCAACCATCTCAGAATGATCTTTCTTTCCAAATACTATGAGCTTTCCCTTGGAAGCATACTCCCGTGCTGTTTTGAAAAGTTGAGAAACAATGGGACAGGTAAGATCCACCACTTCCGAATACATCTTTCTCAGTTCTTCGAGTTTTTTCTTTGGAATTCCATGGGCTCTTACAACGAAGACATCCCCATCGGCAGGGTCGGAGGAGATCTTCAACCCTTTCTTCACCAGATCTTCCATTACCAACTTGTTGTGAACAATCTCACCGTCTGTTACAACTCTTTTTCCTTCCTTTAAGAGCTTTTCAACAGTTTTTATCGCCCTTTCTACTCCAAAGCAGAAACCGATATTCTTTGCAACGATGACTTTCAAGATCTGATCCTCTCCTCGACAAGCTCTAATATTTTTTGAAGAACCTCGTTTACACTCATGTTGGTTGTGTCGATAACCACAGCATCTTCCGCGGGTTTCAGCGGAGAAACACTTCTCTTGGAGTCCTGTTTGTCCCTCGAAATTAACTCTTTCTCAACTTCCTCCCTGCTAACATTCAATCCTCTTTTTTGATATTCCATCAGTTTCCTCTCAACCCGAACTTCCAGAGAAGCTGTAAGGAATATCTTGAGCTGAGCGTTCGGCAAAACGACAGTTCCTATGTCTCTCCCCTCAACCACGACGTTTTTATCATCACAGATCTCTCTTTGTATCCTGATGAGATAGTATCTTACCACCTCGAGTTTTGCAAAATCTGAAGCAAGAATACCTACCTCAGGACTCTGAATCCTTTCTGTGTAGTCTTCTCCGTTGACAAGTACCTTCCCATCTCTGTAATCTATACTCATGCTCCTAAGAGCTCTCTCCAGCTCTTCTCTGGGCGAAGAAGGATTCAACCCTTTTTCCTTCAAGTAGACTGCAGCAGCACGGTAAGTGGCTCCCGTGTTCAAATGTTCAAATCCCAGTCTTTCTGCCAAGAGCCTGGCAATGGTGGATTTTCCCGAAGCCGCTGGTCCATCGATTGCTATTTGAAACCCCATCTTACACCTCCTCTGTTGTGTCGACGATCTTGAAGATCTTGTCCAGGTGTGTGAGTTTGAAGATTCTCAGGATACTCTCTTTCAGAGAACTGAGAATAAAGTCTTTCCCGTTGATCTTCGCATCTTTTAAAATGACAACCAGTGTACCCAGGCCTGCGCTGTCCATATAGGAAACGGACGAAAGATCCAAGATAATTTTCTTCTTGTCTGTCGATGAAACAAGGTTCCTCAGCTGTTCTTTCAGTTCTGAGGAATTGTAAGCATCGATTTCCCCATGAACCTTCACGACTATCTTGTCTTCTTGCTCTACTTTCTCGAGTTTCAAGCTTTCCACGTTATCCCTCCTCCACACGGAT
>NZ_JAGGZH010000090.1 GCF_021162145.1 Thermotoga sp. | reverse complement strand
TGCGCTTTGTCAGGCTTCAGTTCACCGACATCAACGGAATCTTGAAGAATGTAGAAGTAACACCTGAAATCTTCCTCGATTCGTGGGAAAAAGGTATCATGTTCGACGGTTCATCCATCGAGGGTTTTGTGAGAATCGAAGAGTCTGATATGTACCTCAAACCTGTCCTTGACACCTTCGCTGTCCTTCCATGGACGGTCGACGGGGCGAAGAGCGCTCGTGTAATATGTGACGTCTACACTCCGGACGGAAAACCCTTTGAGGGTGATCCCAGATACAGACTCAGAAGAATGATGGAAAAGGCAAAGGAGCTCGGTTATACCCCATACGCGGGACCCGAAATGGAGTTCTTTATTCTTCCCGTCAACGAAAAAGGAGAACCCGTCCCCGAGTTCCTTGATCGCGGAGGATACTTCGATCTTCTTCCTCTGAGTAAGTCCGAAGAGATAAGAAGAGACGTAGCTATCGCTCTGGAGAGGATGAGGGTTATAGTTGAAGCCACGCACCACGAGGTGGCTCCATCACAGCATGAAGTAGACTTCAAATACGACACTTTCTTGAAAACAGCAGACAACGCTCAGACGGTCAAACTCGTTATCAAAACTATGGCCATATTCCACGGTTACTATGCAACCTTCATGCCAAAACCGTTCTACGGCGTGAATGGTTCTGGTATGCACGTTCACATGAGTCTTTTCAAAGGTGACCAGAACGCTTTCTATGATCCAAACAAACCCCTTGAACTCTCCGATGATCTCAGATACTTCGTCGGAGGTATCCTGAAACACGCGAAAGCACTCGCCGCTGTCACCAATCCAACGATAAACAGCTACAAGAGACTCGTTCCAGGATACGAAGCTCCCGTTTACATCACGTGGTCCGTTGGAAACAGAAGTGCCCTCATAAGGATACCAAAAGCAAGAGGAAAGGCCACAAGGTTGGAATACAGATCCCCAGATCCATCCTGTAACATCTATCTGGCGTTCGCAGCCATTCTTGCCGCCGGTTTAGATGGGATCGTCAACAAGATAGAGCCACCCAAACCCGTTGAAGAAAACATCTATCACATGACCCCTGAAAGGAGGGAAGAATTGAACATAGACTCCCTCCCTGCAAACCTGAAAGAGGCTATTGAAGAGCTCAAGAAAGATGATGTTATAATAGATGCACTGGGGAAGCACATCTTTGAGAAAATCGTGGAAACCGCTGAGAAGGAGTGGAAAGAATACAGCGCTTACGTTACAAACTGGGAATTGCAACGTTACTTGTATCTCTGACGGTTCTTGCCTACGCTGGAATCCTCGAGACGAAGAGGATTGTTCTCAATATGAACCCCATGAGAGGAACGATCAACGAGGGTGTCATCACCCTCGTTGATTCTTTAAAAAGAGAGATTGTGTCTATAAACTCCCGCTCGAAAAGGATCATTGCCCGATTTACGGGCTTTTCTTACCCTGTCTGGGGCATGTACATTGATGGAAAGTGGTACGTCACGGATATGTTTGAAGGAAAGTTCACAGAACTATCCTCCACGGGGAGAAGAAGACGGGAGATCACTCTAGGGGGTGATCCTACCACTTTTCTCTATCATAACGGTATTTTCTACATCTCTCTCTTCTCCCAAGGGACCCTTGTAGGGGTGGACAGACGCACATTCAGAGTGGTGGAAAGATATCACCTGGGAGTTCCCAGTACCTATTTCGTTCCCACAAAGAAAGGAATCGCCTATCTTTGTTACTGGAAAAATACCAACGAACCCGACGTGGTGTATCTCTACCGTGGGAGTATGAATCCCGTTCGTCTGGGATTGTCCCGTCCTCTGCGTTACATAGAGGGAGCGAGTGGCGATTATGTGCTCGATTACAGAAATGGCTGGCTTGTGAAATTGATCGATAGAAGAATCGTCTGGAAGAGAAACCTCCCGGATTTTGCCTATGGTATTTCCTTCTACGGTTCCGATCTGGCAGTTGCCAGCCTCGTTTCTCCTGTTGTTTCCGTTGTCGACAGAAACGGAAGCGTGAAACAGATCAACGTGCCACACCCCGTACTGTACCTCGAAGAGATCGGAGATTACCTGGTGGCACTTTCTGTGGAAGCAGAGGAGATATATCTGATAAAGAATGATAGAGTCGTTCAAACGATGAAAACAGGCAGGTACCCTCTGAAGATCTTCAAAATCTCAGAAAAGGAGTTCGCCGTCCTCTGTACTGATTCCGGGGAGCTTATTTTCTACACGGTTTACTGACTCTTTTCTAGAGTGGCCAGATTTACCAGAAGGTTGTAGGAAAACCACACATCGTCCAGTTCAAAAAACTGAGGCTTTGTTGTCTTTGTATCTCTGTACACCATGATTCCCTCTTTGTACGGGATGACCGAGATAATCTTTTTGTTAAGGAATCTTGTAGCTTCTCGTTTGCCCAACGAAATACATGGGCTAGCTCTGTTTTCTCAACAGGATTTCCTTTAAAACCTTCCACCTTATAGTAAACACCACGTGCGATCCTCACACTGAAACCGGAATATCCTCCCACGTATTCTCTGCGTTTTCTCACCTCGTAGTTGTCAACGTCTTGGAAGTCCACACTGGCACTTCTGACTTTCCAAGAATGACTGGAACGGGCCCGTTGAACTGTTCTATCTCTCCACGCAACACTTTTCTCAACAATCTTCCCTTCACGAACTTCGTGTATGAATTTTTCCTGTTCAGCTCGCCCACCGAAAGTCCTGTTTCTTCCATGAAGCGACCCAGTTTTCTCTCCTCTACTTCTCTAGGTTGCCATCGTCCAGAAAGTGATCCACCATCTTTTCTCAGGCAGTCACAAGGACATTTTTCACGTCTTTTCCCGTTCTGAAGTGAGCCTGGGCTATCTCAAGAAGCTGCTTTTCGAGAGATCGGAAATTCCCAGTTGTGAAAGCTTTTTCAGCAAGATCCAGCATCTTCTTCCATCCCTCTTGGTAGATCTTCTCGCACGCTTTATGTTTGGTTCTCAGAAAGCTGGCTGGTTTCCCACAATATCTACACTTGCCCAAGGTTTTCACCTTACTATTCCACCACGATTTTACTGCAGACCTTCATTCTCAGTCCTTTGATTTCCAGCGTGACTCTCAGGAAGTAAACCTGATGAAATCCCGTGGGTTTTTCAGGAGGTACTCCAACCAGCAAATTTTCTTTTTCTTCTACGTTCTTTCTCAACCAAACCGTTTCTCTGAAATCCCTGCTCTTCGATATTGTAAACCATAACTCCGCATCTACGATCTCTGAGCTCTTCTCAACCGAGATTTTTCCATCTTCATAGAAAAACCTTACTTCCGGCAGTCTTGGATACAACTTGAAGAAGGAAGAAATCGTTTCCACGATCTCTTTAATATTCTTCAAGTTGTGCCTGTCGTTTGGAGAATAGAAGAGAAAAGTGGTTCCCGGTAGATCGTCCACATAGAGATTCGCCGAATCGACCGTCCAGTACTCGTCATTTGTGCCAAGCACAAGAATCTTGGGAAGATCAAGCCTCAGCCTCATGGTGTACGGATCAACTATCTCCAGAAGGTCCTTTGCTTTTCTGTTTTCTACCAGATCAAGGAGGCCCCTTTCTTCGTAGTCCTTCAGCTTCTCACTGTAAGTACCATAGTACTCTTTTTGATGTAAGAGCTGAGCCTCTATGTTCAGATTGTCGTACACCATTGGAGCGATGGCGAAGACCCGTGGATCGAAGATCGCCGTAAGATACGTAGTCCATCCTCTTTTCGAAGCGCCCGAAACCATGAAACCTTTTATTTCAAAGCCTTTCTTTTCCAAAAAGTCCTGCACTGTATCCATGGCTTTTATCACACCGTAAGTCATGGGAACAAGAAGGGGAAGATACGGATCCGGTGTTTCAAGATACATTCTGAACGTTTCCGAAATCAACGCGTCCTCCTTTAATCCGAAGATCGGCTGATTCGGTACATCACCAACAATAATTAATGGTGCTTCAAACATTTCTGCAACCCACAGATATTCTTTTATGTCTCCGAGAAAAGAAGTGTAATAACGTTCGTTTTCCTCCCTTCTGCTTCCTCCCGAAACGAGCAGAAAAGCCCTGTCATGGTATCTCACTCTCGATGGGAGAATAACTCCTACTCTGTGGAACCACTGAATCTCTTGCCATTTCATTCCATAGGATTTGAGAACGTATATTTCCTCTCCCTCCTGAGTGATGGTTGAGATCTTTGTTTCGTAAAAAGGCATTCCTCTTTCCTGAGTGAGAATATCCAGTGGGTGAATAGAAAAGGCCATTGTCACCATCACAAGCAGAGAGATGAGCATTGCTCTTTTCATCCTCTCACCCCTTTTCTGAGAATCGGTGTTATCCTCTCACTTCAGAAGATACCATAAATTGAGGGGCAATTATCTGCATTGGAAAGCCGTAACGATCAATCGACGGATCTCTTGGAAGCGTTTCCCAGGGAAGCTGGCAAAAGGCAGTGAGTACAAGAGCTTCCAGAATATCATGGGGTTTGACTCTTAGGTTCTCCTGTATCTCTTTTATTCTTTTCTGTGGTGAATATCAAAAATCTTCTCAGCATCCTCACTCTTTGTTCAATTCTCGTGTTTCGAGATCAAAAAGCCTTCAGAAAGTCTCACAAAACAAAGCTCTGGATGAGGCTCTCTGACCGTGTTGACATACGAAGTATTCTCTCTCAAAAAAGATCCACTTTCTTCACTTTTCCCACAGTGTTCCAGAACTGGAAATCCTTTTTCTTGAATTCTTCTGTTAACTTTCAATGCTGCTGTGTAACTTTCCTGATAAACAGCCTTTTTATGTGTGGGTGATTTCTTTGTCAGAAGTGGTGGTAAAATTGCTCTCGTAGATAAGACGTTCATCTTGAAGACAAAATATTTGTAACTCCTCCTGGGATGTTTACGAACATATTTTGCTCATCAAAAATTTCAAGAACACCTTCTCATCAACATCATAAGCAACTTTGATATTCGAGTTTTCATCAGGTATTACGATAGTTAGCCCAGGAGTGTACTTTCCTTTAGTTTCCACCAGCACTTTACAGTTGATGGTTTTCAGAAATTCAGGTTTTATGCAGTAGGATACAGCAAGAGGATCGTGCATACAACTGAAATCAAATTTCAAAAAGTCCCACCATATCTCTATCAATCTCACTAAAACTTCACTTAACGGCGTCCCAACCCTCCTGATCTTTTCAAGATGAGAACGATTTATAGGAACTCTCATTGTTACATCTAAACCCACCATTGTTATAGGGATACCGGAATTGAAGACCACAGAAGCTGCTTCTGGATCACACTTTATATTGTGTTCTATATAAGGCAGGTTGAGGGCATTTTTGAATATTCTTGCAACTCCCCCCATCATCACAATTTCTTTAACATTTTCAATGATTTTGGGCTCCTTTATGATTGCTGTTGCTATGTTCGTGAGAGGTCCGATGGTTACAAGTGTTATTTCCCTAGGATTTTCCATAATTTTCTCTATTATGAAATCTACAGCGTGTTTTTCGATGGGTTTTAATTCTTCATCTTCTTCTGTCAAAATCCCTTTTCCTTCGTGACCCGTCCACCAAACATCTCTTTCTCTAAGCAGAGGTTTTTCTATACCAGCAGCTACTGGCACATGATCTGTACCAATGAGCTTAAGAAGTTTCAAAGCTATTCTTGCCCTCAGCAAAGTATCTCCATATACGGTTGTGATACCTACAACTTCCAATTCAGATGATTTGAGAGCAAGAGTTACAGCGATAGCATCATCAACATCAGAGCCAATATCTGTATCTATCAAAATTTTGCTTTTCATGAATGAGACCTCCTATGTTTATGAAGATTTATGGAAATTATGAAATCGTTTTCGAAATCGTTTCCATGAAGATGGTAAACAGAAACACTCTCTATAGTCAAGTGTTAAAACAGGACGAAAAATGGAGAAAATAAACATTAATCTTCAATACTTCCAAATAACTTCGAACAGGTCATAATATTTGCTATTTTTCATGTATGGTACATATTGCTTTCGTTGGTAAAAAGTAAAGCAATATAATTTTATAGTTAACAATAATTTAACTTGACACGACGATATTTTTTATTTAACAATATGGTTAGAAGGTTGCGTGCAACATGCAACTAACTAAAAGGAGGAAACCACCTTGTCTCTTTCACCAACTCAACACCAAATTCTGCGAATATTGGTAAAACATGAGTTGATATCTATGAAAGAAATTGCCAAAGAACTTTCCATAAATCCTTCGACCGTTTCCAGAAACTTCCGAGGGTTATTAGAAACAGGCTTTGCTCTGAAAAAGGATGAAGTTCCACCAGGGATGCAGGGTGGAAGAAAGACCAATCTTTTCTCTGTGAATCCCAACAAATTCTTCGTTGGAGGAGTTGGCGTTGAACAAAATGGGTTAATGGCTGTTGTTATTGATGCCAAGGGAAATCCTGTTGAAACCTTTGAAGAACGGGGTGATATTTCAAAAAACAAATTTGTTCCTTCGCTGTTTAAAACAGTGGAAACAATAACCAAGAAGTATCCAAATATTCTTGGTGTTTCTATTGGAATGCCAGGAATCATCCAGGATGGAAAAGTGGTTTTCTCCTCAGCAATAGGTGTTGAAAACCTTGAATTATCGAGAATGATAAAGGAGAGATTCGGTTTTGAAGCTTTGGTTCTCAATGACGCAAACGCAGCAGTGGTAGGGTGTTCACTTTATAGAAGAAATGTTGTTTACTTTCTTCTTTCTGTTCCTTATTACTTGAATTTGCCAGTAGGAATTGGCGCAGGGCTTTGGATCGAGGATAGACTCTACGAAGGTTCAAAAGGAGCAGCAGGTGAGTTTGAGGAAGAAACGCTTCCACCCATTTTTGACAAACCATCGAATTTAGGTGAAGTGAATCTGAAAACACTTCCTGTCGAAGTTTTTTCAGATCTTTTTGAAAAACTCGTTTCAATTTCAACTCTTGTGGCGTATTTGCTTGATCCCGAGGCCCTTGTATTCGGTGGTGATATTACTCTCTTTCCCAACACATTCATAGAAGAACTTGAAGACAGAATTAGAGAACATCTTCAAAAAAGACATATCTCTGAAACTGAAATCTTGTTTGACGAAAAGGGACTTTGGACAACTGCTTTTGGATCTGCTCGTGCATTTTGGAGAAAGATCTTGGAAGAATACGAATTTGCTCAAAAAGTTTTCGAACTCAACAGGGAGGGATAATGAGTGGAATACGGAAAACTCTTTTTCTGTGGTTTTAATGACTTTAACGATGAAATAATTGAAATTGTTGAAAAATACAAGCCCACAGGAATTTTGATCTATCCTGGTCTTCTAAGTAAAGAGTATCTTTTTCTTGATTTCCTGAACTTTTTATCTAAAAAGGGAAAGTTCCTTGTGAGTTCGGATCATGAAGGCGGACAACTTGAAGTTCTAAAATACGTGCCATCCTGCCCGGGAAATTTAGCTCTTGGAAGAGGAAGTGAATCTAACAC
>NZ_JAGGZH010000089.1 GCF_021162145.1 Thermotoga sp. | reverse complement strand
CCTGACCCGCGAAGATCAGATCCAGCGCCTTCTCCACTCCATCCCTGATTGTATCACTCTTTCCAACCAGCCAGAACAGCACGCCTGCGTTCAGTGCAACCGTCTCCACCTGCGTTCTACTGGCCTCTCCCTTCAAAACGCTTTCCATCAAGCGATAGGCCTCTTTTGGATCGGAAGGTCCTCTCAACTCATCGGGATCTCCGCGTTTCAAACCCAGTTTTTCTGGGTCGATGACCAGCGGAGTGATCTCTTCTTGGGTAACTAGGAGGGCTTCGTTTTCACCGCATGTTGTGAGCTCATCGGTGAACCCCCCGGAGACAACCGCAGAACGCTTTGTACCGAGTCTCTGAAGACCCTGCGCTAACTTGTGAGCGAAGGAAAAATCGAAAACTCCAACGATCTGGTGTTTCACACGAGCGGGATTTGTGATGGGACCAAGGAGATTGAAAGCAGTTTTGATTTTGAGCTGCTTTCTTGCTGGCATTACGTGTTTCATGGCCGGATGAAGAAGTGGCGCGAAAAGGAGGGAAAATCCCACTTCCTTAAGTTCCTTTTCCATTTCTTCAGGAGATTTTTCCAGTCTGTATCCGCCTGCCTCCAGAGCATCGGCGCTTCCCACCTTGCTCGAAACAGATCTGTTACCGTGCTTTGCAACGGGGATATCGGCAGAAGCTACCACGAACGCAGTTGTGGTAGATATGTTGAAGGTTCCAAAGCCGTCTCCTCCCGTTCCACAGGTATCAACAGTGAGAGGAGAAGGTGCCTTTACATGAATTGCTCTCTCTTGCATGACTATTGCCATACCACCGATCTCGTCCCCAGTTTCTCCTTTCATCCCGAGGGCCACAAGGAAACCGGCTATCTGGGCATCTGTGGCTTTCCCCGCCATGATGTGTTCCATCACCAAGCGACTCTCTTCGAAAGAAAGATCCTGCAACTCCACAAGCTTCTTAATCGCGGAAACGATGTCTAGTTCGTCCACTTCCGTGTGCTCTTCTTTCTCACCCAGATTCAAAAAGTTCTTTATGATCTTCTTTCCCTCTTCTGTCAAAACAGATTCTGGGTGAAACTGAACTCCAAATGTTGGATGTTCTCTGTGCCTCAGTCCCATGATCTCCCCGTCATCACTTCTGGCTGTGATTTCCAGAGCCTCGGGAAGAGATTCCCCCTCGACAACGAGCGAATGGTACCGTGTGGCAACTATAGGATTTTTGAGGCCGCGAAAGATATCCTTGCCGTTGTGCAGAATTTTCGACGTCTTTCCGTGAAGTATCCTTTTAGCATGGATAATCTTTCCACCGAAAGCGTACCCTATCACCTGATGACCAAGACACACACCAAGTATAGGAACTTTACCACTGAAGTGTTTCACAACTTCAATAGAAATTCCTGCGTCCTCCGGTCTTCCAGGGCCAGGGGAGATGACGATATGGCTCGGATTCTTTTTCTCTATTTCTTCGATCGTTGTCTCGTCGTTTCTGAACACCTCTATTTCACAGCCTGGTTCCATCTCTCCAATGTACTGCACTATGTTGTAGACGAAAGAGTCGTAGTTATCTATAACGATCACTCTCTTCAAAGCAATCCCCCCTGGATCCTCTGGGCGATCTCCAGACTTCTGAAGAGTGCCCTCAGTTTGTTCAGGGTTTCCTGATACTCACGCTCGGGGACGGAATCGTAAACGATTCCCGCACCCGCCTGAAGCCATCCCTGTTTTCCTTTGAAGAAGAACGATCTTATTGTGATAGCAGAATCCATATTCATCTTCCCGTTCCCGTCCGGAAAAGAAAAGTACCCAACTGCCCCCGCGTACGGTCCTCTTGGAGTCGGTTCCAGCTCCTCGATGATCTCCATGGCTCGTACTTTTGGGGCACCGGAGACGGTACCTGCGGGGAAGGTGGCCTCGAAGACGTCCACAGCATCCTTGTCTTCCTTCACCTCACCGCTCACCTGTGAGACTATGTGCATGACGTGGGAGTACCTCTCTATAATCATCTTCTTTTCTACTCGAACGCTTCCTTCCTTGCAGACCCTTCCAAGATCGTTTCTTCCAAGATCGACGAGCATGACGTGTTCAGCGATCTCCTTCTCGTCGCTGAGCAAATCTTTTTCCAGCTTCAAATCTTCTTCAACAGTTCTACCACGCGGCCTGGTACCGGCAATCGGTTTCACGGTGGCCTTGTTTTCCTCGACCTTTGCCATCGTTTCAGGGGATGATCCCAGAACAACGATATCTCCAAATTTCAGATAAAACATGTAAGGAGAGGGATTTATCATCCTCAAGGCCCTGTATATGTAGAACGGATCCAGAGTCGTCTTGAAAGTGAAACACTGAGAAAGGACCACCTGGAATATATCACCCTCCACGATGTACTTCTTGGCCTTCTCAACCGCCCTGTAGAATTGCTCACGTTTGAAATTCGACTCCGGCTCCGTCACGAAAGTGTTTTTCTCCGGATGATCCTCGAGGGGATTCAGTATTTTTGCCGCGAGATCCTCTGGATTTTCGCTGACTATGAAAACGTTGTTTTTCAAGTGATCGAAGATTATGAGATGTTCAGGTATTACAAAGTAGAAAGTGGGAAAGATCGACTCTTTGACCTTTATCTTCTCTATGTAGGATATGTAATCGTAGCTAACGAATCCAACCGCCCCTCCTTTAAAGGAAGGAAGCTCTTCGTGCTTGATCTCGTATCTGTAGATTTCGAGCCAGTCTTTGATTGATTTGAGAGGGGAAGAAGTGTGGTCAAAATGCTGATTTGAAGATCTCAAAATCCCTTTTTCAAACACGAGCTCGTCTCTTTTCCCAATGCCTATGAAAGAGTGTCTCCCGAAGGCAGAACCAAGCTCCACACTTTCCAGAAGGAACGCAAAATCCTCGTTTTTGGACACTTTCATGAAAGTTGAGACAGGAGTCTCGAGATCTGACACCAACTTGAGCACGTGCATGTTACCCACCCTCTGTGTTTTTCAGTTATTATATCACAAAGCGATCCTTTCCAGAACGCTTGGCTTCGTAGAGCTTTCTATCGGCCTCTTCTACCAACTCGGCGGGAGACGAATTCTCTCTAGAAAAAGCCACTCCACCGCTCAGTGTAACTCTCTTTTCCACGCTGAAAATCTTTTTCCAGTCGAAGTTTCGAACCTCTTTCATAATTCTGTTCATAGTGTTTTCAACCAGATCGTGATCGTCAGTTTCAAACACTATCATAAACTCTTCTCCACCGTACCTTCCAACCTTGCCAGCCGAAACAATTTCCCTCATCATCCCACCAATCACCCTCAATACCTCATCACCAGTGGGATGTCCAAACGTATCGTTTATCCTCTTGAAATCATCGATGTCCAGCATCGCAACGGCTATCTTCCTTTTGTTTCTGAGAGACTCCTCGAGGAACTTCATGATGACTCTTTTGTTCAACAGCTGGGTAAGAGAATCCGTCTCCGAGGCGACCATGTAGTCCCGAAAGTCATTTAGGTTCCGAAATAAGACGCTTAAGCTGGAAGTTGAATTTCTCAAAGCAAGATTCAAGAGATACTGATTTTCCACATCTTCAAAGAGAATCACACCGAGCTCTGAATTCCCATCTTTCACAACAAAATGATAGCTGTTCTCAGAAGGAACTCCTTCTTCACTGAACACCCCATGAAACGACCAGAAGGAGGGAGAGATTGGCCTTTCCATCTTAGAAAGAAGATAACCCCTCAAAAGTTCTTTTTTCGCAGGTTTTCCAAGAGAATAAACTCTTCCTTCGCTTGTTGAGAGAAGAAGCACCCTGAACGCACTGAACCCGGAAAAGTATCTGAAAAGGATCCCCAGCAACGAGACAACGTATCTTTCATCCCTGGTGAACCTCAGGTACGATAGGATCTCTTTTTCCAACATCTCTCTCTTCAGTCTGTTCTCAACTATTTGAAAAACGTTTCCGATTTCTTCCAACTCACAACCTTTGTCCGATCTGTAAGGCTGCTTCAGGAAAGCCTTCAGGCTACTTTCGATTTCCTCCTTTTTCCCCTTATCGATGAAGACGTTAGCCCCGCTTCTTTCTGCCCAGAACTGGTTCACCGTATCAGAAGATCCCGTCAGAATCGCTATTCCAGAGTTTCTGAACATCTCGCATTCTCTCAAGACAACGGAAAGATAGATTCCGGAAAAATCAGGCATGTTGTAATCGATGATGAAGTAATCCGGCCTCTGCTTCAATGCCTTCTGAAGACCTTCCATTCCATTCTCCGCGAGGATGGTCTCCACATCTTTTTCGATCTTTCTCACAATATCAGATACCACCAGTCTCCAGAACTTGCTGTCATCGACTATTAGGACCCTTTTCATAGAATCCCCTCCGCTGAAAGCACTTAACTTATATTTATTTATATCATCTTTCCCTTGCCGACCTTTCTCGCCTTCTTTACAAAACTTTAATCAATGAAGCAAACTGATGGTGTTAGAATATTAATTTGAGGAGGTGATGCTCCATGAGCGCAAAGGGATGGATTATCCTTATCCTGGCCATCTGGTTGATCGTTTCTGTCCTGATTCCGGGTATTTCGGGATCCAAGGGAGCAAATCTGGCAAATTTCCTGATAGTGGGTATTATCTTCTTGATCACGGGGGCAGTGAGTCTGAAAGACGTCAAAATTGCAGCGTGGATCGTTTTGCTCTCAGGGATCTGGCTCATCATTTCCGCGTTCATACCCGGAATAACAGGCTCGAAGGGTGCTGCCATCACGAACGGCATCATTTTTGGAATCCTGAACCTGATTTTCTCGTTCTACCTCAAGAAGAAAAAGGAGTAAACCAGTTGAATCAGAAACAACTCGATGGTATCATTTAAATTGGTTCGGGGCGTAGCGCAGGTGGCTAGCGCGCCTGCCTTGGGAGCAGGAGGTCGCTGGTTCAAGTCCAGTCGCCCCGACCATTTTTTTATCGGGACAGAAAAAACATATCCAGAGGAGGTGAAAAACGTGCCAATGTACAGGTACGTGTGTGAGGAGTGTGGATACGAAACAACGATCATTCATGGAATAAACGAATCGCCTAAGGTCATCTGTGAGGAGTGTGGTGCCAGAATGAAGAGGACGATAGGAAGAGTAGGCATTATATTCAAAGGAAGTGGCTTCTACACCACGGACTCAAGGAAAAGTGAAAGGAAAAAAGAAACGGCCACTTCCTCCGAAAAGAAAGATTAAACGTTCAGGTTCGGATCCGCGTTCAAATCCAAGGGGGAGAAGATCCCCCTTTTAGCTTTTTCATAACCCGCCCTGGCCACCATCAGGGCGTTGTCCGTGCAGAGTGAAAGAGGAGGAAAGAACACCTCATAACGCCACTTACCCGCTCTCTCGTGTACCTTTTCTCTCAACCTGGAATTTGCGGCCACTCCTCCCACGAAAGCGATCTTCCTTATTCCGAGGTTTCTCGCAAATCTGAACGTTTTTTCAACCAAGATATCAATGACCGCTTCCTGAAAGGAAGCCGCCACGTCCTCTATTCTGTAATCCTTTTCCCTTCTTAGAAAATAAAGAACGGCAGTTTTCAACCCCGCAAAGCTGAAATCGTAATTCGGTTCATCCAGCATGGGACGTGGAAAGTTGTACTTTTTCGGATCACCTTTCTTTGCAACTTCGTCGATGACGGGCCCACCGGGATAACCCAAACCAAGGAGCCTGGACACCTTGTCGAAGGCTTCCCCCGCTGAATCATCGAGGGTTTCCCCCAGAATTTCCATACTGTAATCCTCGTTCACCCTCATCAACTGGGTGTGACCACCGGAGACCATGAGGACTATGAAAGGAGGAGTCAGATCGGGATTCGCCAAAAACACGGCGTGGATATGGGCTTCGATGTGATTCACTCCGACAAAAGGCTTTTTCAAAGAGATGGAAAGTCCCTTCGCCGCAGAAAGCCCCACGAGAAGAGCTCCTACGAGCCCAGGCCCGTAGGTAGCCGCCACAACATCTATGGTCTGTGGATCAACCCTTTCGAACGTTTCCTTCAGGAGAAATGGCAAATTTTTGAGGTGGTGCCGAGCAGCCACCTCAGGCACCACCCCGCCGAACTTCCGATGAACGTCCACCTGCGAAATTGTGAAGTTCACAACCACATCCTTTCCATCGTCGAGAACGGCTACCGCTGTCTCGTCACAAGAGGTCTCTATTCCCAAAACCCTCATGCCGACTCCCTCATGACAACGATAGGTTTTTCCTTACCGAGTGCAACCTCTTCGGTGACAACCACTTTTTCCACGTTCTTTAAACTTGGAAGCTCGAACATCATGTCTATCATCAGTTCCTCGAAGACGTTTCTCAGGGCCCGTGCTCCAGTTCCTCTCTTCAGGGCCTCTCTGGCGATGACTCGAAGAGCTCCATCGGTCACTTCCAGTTTCACTCCGTCTATCTCGAACAATTTCTGATACTGCTTCACAACAGCGTTCTTTGGTTCTTTCAATATTCTGATAAGATCTTCTTCCGTTAAATCGTCGAGGGTGGCGATCACAGGCAACCTTCCAACGAACTCAGGAATGAGGCCGTACTCCACCAGATCATCCGGTATGACGTGTCTCAGGATCTCACCGAGTCTCATATCCCTCTTACTCTTTATCTCCACGCCAAACCCCATGGTAGTACTCTGAAGACGCCTTCTGATGATCTCCTCAAGACCGTCGAAGGCTCCTCCAACTATGAAGAGGATGTTTCTTGTGTCTACCTTTATGAACTCCTGGTACGGATGCTTTCTTCCACCCTGGGGTGGGACGTTGGCGATCGTTCCTTCGAGTATCTTGAGGAGGGCCTGCTGAACACCCTCACCGGAAACATCTCTCGTTATGGATGGGTTGGGTGATTTCTTCGCTATCTTGTCGATCTCGTCTATATAGATTATTCCATACTGGGCTCTTTCTACATCGAAGTTTGCCGCCTCAAGCAATCTCAGAACAACGTTCTCCACGTCTTCACCCACGTAACCTGCTTCCGTCAGCGGCGTGGCATCGGCTATTGCGAACGGAACGTTCAGTATCTTTGCAAGTATTCTTGCAAGATAAGTTTTACCCGTCCCAGTAGGACCTATGAGCAGAACATTTGATTTTTCTATCTCCACATCATTCGAACTGAGATTGGAAAAGACTCGCTTGTAGTGGTTGTAAACCGCTACAGAGAGGATCCTTTTTGCCCTCTCTTGACCTATTATGTATCTGTCGAGTTCTGCCTTTATCTCGGCGGGTGTTGGTACCTCCTTTATCTCGTCTTTGATCCTGACTTTCTTGTCGTTTTTCAAAAGATCGTGGAACAGATCAACACACTCGTTACAGATGTACACGTTGTTCGGACCGGCGATTAGCCTTTCCACCTGATTCATATCACGCCCACAGAAACTGCAGAATTTACCCTGCATTCTCTCATCCTCCTTAGATGTTTATCCTGTCCGCGTCTATCCACAGACCCTCCAAGTCATAGAAATCCCTTCCCTTCTCGGTAAATATGTGTATAACCACGCTTCCGGCATCTATGATCAACCACTCGTATTGCTCGCCCCTGTCGTAGTAGATCAGAGGAAGAGACATCTCCTTTATTAGATCGACCAGTTCATCCCTCAGAGCTTTCATATGCGTGTAAGAACTTGCAGTGACTATCACGAAGTACTCCGTTGGAATAGGAGTTTTCCTCATGTCGAGAACCACAGGATCTTCCCCGCCCTTCTCGGAGATCTTTTCAAGGAGTCTCCTCAGGATCTCAATCACCGATTCTCACCTCCAGAAATCACTCGACCGTCACACTCTTCGCCAGGTTCCTTGGTTTATCCGGATCGAGTCCTTTCATATCGGCTATATGGTAGGCGAACAGCTGGATCACAGGCGCCATCATCAGCGGATAGAGGCTCTCGTGTGTCGGAGGAACGTATACAATATCACCCGTGATCTCTTCAAGACTCCTGTTCCCTTCTGTTCCCAGCACTATCACTTTTGCGTTCCTCGATTTTGATTCTATAACATTGCTCTTGGTTTTGAAGAACAGAGAGTCATCTGGCATCACAGCAAAAACGGGAAAATCTGGATCAAGAAGCGCTATGGGACCATGCTTAAGCTCGCCAGCCTGGTAAGCAGTGGCGTGAATGTACGTGATCTCTTTAAGTTTCAGCGCTCCCTCCAGTGCCGTTGGATAACTGTAGCCCCTTCCGATGTACATGAAATGCTTGAAATCCTTGTATCTCTCGGAAAGCTCTCTTATCTGTGGATCTTTCCTAAGGACGTTCTCGAGGAGTTCCGGCATTCGAACAAGCCTGTCCAAAATCTCCTTTGCTTCCCTATTCCAGTATCCGTTAATCTCCATTATTTTCAACCCAAGAAGGTACAGCACCGCGAGTTCAGCCACGTAGGTCTTTGTGGCAGCAACACCGATCTCCGGTCCTGCATTCATGAAGAGTGTCACGTCGGACTCTCTGTCAAGAGTTGAACCCACCACGTTTACGACTGAAACGATCCTTGCTCCATGTTTCTTTGCAAGGCGGACAGATTCAAGGGTGTCTGCTGTTTCACCGGACTGAGAGATCGCCAACAAAACGTCCCCTTCTTTTACATGAAGCCTTTTGTACCTGAACTCAGAGGAAACCTCCACATCGACGTCTATATCGGTGTTATTCTCTACAAAGTATTTGAAAACCAATCCAGCGTAATAACTGGTTCCACACGATACAACCCGAATTCTATCTATACCTTTAAAGAGTTCCTCATAGTGTTCGAGTTCTTCGAAGAAGGGGCGACCGTTTTTCACCCTTCCGACGAGGGCGTTCACGAGAGCTTGTGGATCTTCCATGATCTCTTTGTACATGAAGTGCTTGTAACCACCCTTTTCTGCAGATTTTTCATCCCAATCAACATGGTAGACTCGCCTGTTCTGTTTTACTCCATCCATGTTGTAGATCTCAAAACCATCTTTCCTCAAGATCATCACATCGCCATCTTCCAGAAAGACCACATCCTTCGTAAATCTCAAAAGGGGCGTCACATCCGAAGCGAGAATACCAACTCCCCTGCCCGTTCCAACAACGAGGGGGCTGCCTTTTCGCGCGGCAACGATTGCATCCGGAATATTCCTGTGAACAACTGCTATGGCGTAAGCTCCTTTCAATTTTCTGACAGACTTCAAAATGGCATCCAGTAGATCTCCTTCGAACTCTTCTTCCACAAGATGAGCAATCACCTCCGTATCGGTCTCGGAGGAAAAAGTGTGACCTTTCTCTTCCAGAAATTCTTTTATTTCCCTGTAATTTTCAATTATTCCGTTGTGAACAACGGCGATCTCTTTCTTGCAGTCCATGTGAGGATGGGCGTTCACATCGTTCGGTTCTCCATGCGTTGCCCACCTGGTATGGGCAATCCCGACCAGAAAGCTTTCGTTCAACCTCTGCCTGAGACCGTTCCTCAAAACATCTATTTTCCCTTTTCTCTTGTACACATCGAAACGGTCTCCCAAGTAAGCAATCCCTGCAGAATCGTATCCCCTGTATTCGAGTTTCTGAAGAGAAGAAACAAGATCCTCGAGTTTCAGATTCTCACCGACCATTCCCACTATTCCGCACATGGGGAATCCCCCTCTCAATCTCTCGAACGATGTTCATCCTGATCCCTCTTTCGGCCACCTTGATGGCATGCTTCATGGCCTTCGCATCCGAGGAACCATGGGCTTTCACGACGATACCCTTTATGCCCAGTATGAAAGTGCCCCCGTAAGATCTTGGATCGAGTCTTTCTTTCATCCTGTCAAAGCTTCTTTTCATGAGAAATGCTCCAATCAGAGAAAAAATTCCACCTTCTTTTATGGCCTCTTTCATCACCGTTGTGATCAACCTTGCTGTTCCTTCCATAGTCTTCAACGCAACGTTTCCAGAGAATCCATCTGTTACCACCACGTTCACTGTACCCAAGTTTATGTCGTGTCCCTCTACGTTCCCGTAAAAGGTCTCTCCAAGGTGTTCTTTCAGAAGGCTGAAAGCCTTCCTGAGGCCTTCGTGTCCTTTGGTTTCTTCCGCACCGATGTTTAGAAGACCCACTCTGGGTGATTTCACCCCCAAAACTTTCGCGTAGGCGATTCCCATGAGCGAAAAATCGAGAAGATGTTCTGGCCGAACTTTGGCGCTTGCTCCCGCATCGATCAAAACTGTAAAACCCTTGAGAGAAGGAACCGCTACTCCGAGGGCAGGCCTTTCCACCCCTTCTATCTTTCCTACAATGGAGGTGGCACCGAGAAAAAGAGGCCCCGTCGCCCCAGCACTTACGAAGGCATCCACTTTTCCCTCCGAAACCATCTTCAAACCAACGTACATGGAAGAGTCCTTCTTCCTCAGGACTTCAAGCGGTGAATCGTCCATCTTCACAATCTCCGCTGCTGCAACGAATGGAAGCCCCGTTTTTTCAACTATTTCCCTGGGTCCGACAAGGATAATTTCACCCTCTATTTCTTTTGAAGCCAAAAGAGCGCCCTTTAAGATTTCATCGGGCGCTCTGTCACCACCCATTACATCGATTGCTATCCTCACCGCATCACTCCGCTATCTCTAGAACCTGCTTTCCTTTGTAGTAACCGCAGTGTAGACATACTCTGTGGGGCACCTTGTATTCTCCACAGTTCGGACATTTTTCCAAAGGAACACTGATGGCCCTGTAAATCTTCGCTCTCTTGTGATGTGTTCTCGATCTGGATCTCTTCTGTTTCGGAACCGCCATATTTCTATACCTCCTTGTTCTCAAGGTTGTTCTTCAATTTAGCAAGGATCTCGAATCGACTGTCGACCACAGGAATTTTATCACATTTGTGATCGGGTTCCTCGTTTAAGTTGACTCCACAATACGGGCACAGTCCTCTGCAATCGGGCTTACACAGAACCTTTTCTGGCACACTCACTACTATCGCTTCGATGATCCTTTCAGTGAGATCAAATTCCGTCTCATGATAATATATGATATTCTTCAAAGATTCAAGTTTCTCCTCCTTTACATTTCTCCGCATGCTTTCTGGCAAATAGAGTGCCTCTATCACACCCTTTATTTCCACTCGAGTTGGTTCCAGACACCTTGCGCATGGATGTTCAATCGCCGTCAGAACGTAACCTCCAACTGTAAAGCCCTCTTTTGTTTTTGCAACGACCATTCTCACTTGAACAGGTTCCAGGAATCTGCAAAAACCAATATCGAGTTCTATGCCGTTTTGTTTCAGCTTCCCTTCCAGAAAGAACCGTTTCTTTCTTTCGATCTTCGAAAGCGATACTTTCCAGTCCATTTTCCTCACCTCTTTTCATGACTATTATACCCTTAGTAGTAGTAGTAATTATATAGCAAACCAAAAGTGGTAGGTTCTGGTAGGTGAAAATTTCTATTCTTCTTCTGATGCGAGAAAGAATCGGATCTGCAACTTACCACCCAGGTGGTAAGTTGGTGGTAGGTTAGTGGTAAGTTATTCTGTAGTTCGTTTCTAGAAAGGACTGTAGATGGTAGGTTTTCTGAAGTCTTGTTCTAGAGAGAGTTTTGAGGAATGAGGATTTTGAGGTAAAATTGTTTGTGTAGGTTAAAACACTCATCATATGCTTATTTCAAAAACCTACCACCGTTGATCTGGCTTTGCAAAGGCGTTTCAGAAAATAGTGGTAGGTTCTTTGTGATAAATATCACCAGGAGACATTCATTTGAGAATATCCTACACCATATTGTGTTTCGAACAAAGAAGAATACTACAGGTTGTACCCATAACTTACCACAAAACCTACCACTTTGTTTCCTAGAAGAGATATTCCTCGAATAAATTACACATTTTTGACAAAAGGGGGTGCTTCCTCTTGAGCCTAAGAGAAGAATTGTGGCTGTGGAAGAAAGAGAAAGTGGCAGAGATTTTGGCTAACAATTTAATGAAGAAAAGACATGAAGCCTGGGTGGTGAGAGGCAAGGAAGAAGTCATAGAGAAGGTGAAAGAGATCGTGCCAGAGGGTTCAACGGTAGCGGTGGGTGGTTCCCTTACACTAGCGGATACGGGTGTTCTTGATCTTCTGCGCAGTGGAAAGTACAACTTCCTCGACAGATACTCCGCTAAAACCAGAGAAGAAGTGGAGGAGATATACAGAAAGAGTTTCTGGGCTGATTATTATCTGACCAGTGTGAATGCTCTAACGGAGGACGGAAAGCTCGTGTTTCTCGATGGGAACGGAAACAGAGTGGCAGCCGTTGTTTACGGTCCCAAAAACGTGATTGTGGTGGCAAGCGTGAACAAAGTGGTGAGAGACGTCGAAGAAGCCAGAGAAAGATTGAGGTTCATTTCACCTATGAACTCGAGAAGGTTGAACCTTGAAACTCCCTGTGCAAAGACCGGCTTTTGTGCTGATTGCTCCTCCCCTCAGAGGATCTGCGATTACTTTCTGGTGGTGGAATCTGGTGTGAGACAACCTGGTAGGTTCAAAGTGATCCTAACGCTTGAAGACTTCGGACTTTAAAAGAAGCGGGGAGCTTCCCCGCTTTAGAAGTTCATGGGTATTATCTTCAGATAGTCTTCGAGAGAGCCGTCGTCGAGGCAGCATTGGATTATCTCCCTTCCAACCGGGTTCAAGTCTTCTGTGAGAAATTTTTTGAGTTCTCTCTTGAAGAAATCTTTGAGCTCTTGAGCTCCTTTTTCATATGCCTCTTCTCCCAGTTCTGGTTGCAGATGGGGTTGCAGAAGCTCTTTAGGAATTGTTATTCCTTCGATCTTCATTTCTTTGAGGGAAAATCCAAGTAGGGCACATTTTGATGGCACGAGTTGGTTCGGTTTGAATCTCACGCCTCCCCTTCTCGAGAGATACTCTCTTGCGATCCACTCCGGCATGAATCCTACTTTATAGACACCTATGTGTTGGTTTGGAACGAGGATGTATCTGGTCCCCGGCGTGTCTATGATCTGTTCGAGAAGGATGTTGGCGAGCCTTACCATCTTGCCCGAGGAAAATGGCCAGAAAGATCCCACACCTTCACTCGTCATTCCTTTGGTACCTACTATACTCGGATTTGCAAATCCTCTTGGTGCCGCCAATCTCCAAAGCCACGCTATAGCAGGAGGTAACACCTGCATGAGACCGATGATTCCGTAGGTCGGTTTCTCTTTTGTACACGGTGGCGTTCTCACCCCGAAGCTCCTTACATCCACCTCCACTGGATTGGAGATGGCGTTTTTCATGAACTGTTTTGGTATGATGACACGTGGGTTCGGACAGGGTTTTCCGGGTTCGTCTTCTATGTGTTCCCAGATCAGAGCGGTTGAATTTGGAACACCGTGGATGTTAAGAAATATGAGGGGCTCTGGAGGATGAATTGTCAACCTTTCCAGATCCGGAGCGCTTCCGTATTCCGTTATGTGGTCTACTCTGATGAACCATCCAGCTTCAGCATCCTTGGCAACAAGTTTTCTTCCCGTTTGAAGTTTCGGATGACACATGAACATGTCATCGGCCACTGGTTGCAGCTCACAGGTTTCCTTGAGTTCTATGTAGAATTTTTCTCTCGTTATCAAATTTTCCGCAAGTTTTATCCTACCATCCGGTTCTCTGTGTATTTCCTCGAGTATCTCGCTTTTTCCTCCACCACTTGCTCCCTCGTGCATGATGACAAGCTCGTTTTCATACGGAGTGATCACCTTCACGGCGGAGGCATGCGCGGTGACCCATTTTTCTTTTTCACCTATGTAAAGTAAAAATCCGTAGACTCCTTTTTTTGCACTGGGTCCAGGATAGAGATTGTAAGAGAAAATCTCATAGTGGGAGTTGTGTCTATAGTGAACCACCACCTGTTTTCCGTCGAAGTAGGTGTGTCTGAAAGGTGGTGCTACGAACATGTAAAGTCTTGGTTTGAAGTTCTCTGGGATTTCACTTGCTGGGACGAAGAACTGAAGGTCTGCCAGTCCTCCCACAAAGAAACCTGCATTCTTCGGGGCGATCAGCAAAGCTGGATAGCCGTAATCGTACCCTCCTGCCATGAAGGCCATCAGGATCAATTCTTGCTTTTTCAACCAATCGAAAGTCTCTTGGCGAACGGGCTCGAAGTCTTTCCCGAATCGCTCTCTGAACCTGGGTTTGTCCGTTTCTTTGTCATCACCCACCACGAGGGCGTCTGGGTCTCTCCTCCTCATGTACGGCTCGGGATAATTCACCACCAGTCCATTTTTACAGCGCGTGACGGTTGCTTCCACTACAAATCCCTTTCCCGGAACGTCGTATCCCACTTCAAAGACGTCTTTACCACCCGTTGCAAGATCGAGAATTTCTTTCCTGCTTTCTGGTATTATTATCTCTGGAGCACTTTCTATGATATTCCTCACTTCGTCAGAAAATGCAAATCTGCCTAGAACAGCTGTTTTCACGTTATCACCCCTCTGCAATGTGATTCTCAAGCCAAATTATACCACGCTACTCATTGCAACTTTATGCGGTGTGTTAATGCTTTTTCTCGCAAGGTTTAATATTTATATGGGAAGACTGTGAAATAGAGTAATGATTAAAGATTCTGAAAAATAGAATTTTTAACGGAGGTTGAGAGTTTTGAGAGTGTACATCTATGGGAAAGGGCCCCTCGCGGATGCCGTGAGAAGAGAGATAATAAACGCGGGATGGGAACTCACCGATTCGATGTTCGAAGCTTGCTTGGTGGTATCCGAGAAGCTTTTAGAGGCAGATCTCTCTGAGAAAGCTGTTGTGGACCTGTACCCATTCAAGGATAAATCCGTGCCGTTTTACAAGGAAAAATCTGTTCCTTTTGTCAGTGTCTTTCCCGTTTTCTACAGGGAGTTTGCATTCTCTGAGTTTTATGTTCTCGAGAAAAGCGAGGACGAGCGTATCACAGAGTTCCTCGATTTTTTGAGAGATCTTGGAGTTACCTTGAAGAGCGTCTCCTGGAGTGAATACAAAAAAATACTGGAAAAGTACTCCGTGATCCTTTTTCTTGCTCGTGCGCTGAACGATTCCTTTCTCATGGGATATGCCTCTCACCTTCTGAACTGGAGAGAAGAGGTTGAGGATTTCGTGGATCTAGCAAAAAAGAGCATTTCCCGCTTGAAAGACAGCGGTTCATCGATCGAATACAGTAGTTCGACAGGGGAGTTTTCTAAGCTTCAAAGATCTCCTTCTGGCTTGAACGAGATGAGACACAAGATCAGGTTGATAGACCTTGTGACACTGAACCTGATCGAGGAGAGGATGGAAATCGCGCGAAAGATCGCCGAAGAGAAGAAGAAAACGGATTCTCCTATAGACCTCAGGGACGTTGAGGAACAGAAAGTGAAAGAACTTCTGGACAGGACAAGTTTGAACCCTGTACGAGTGAGGCGCGTGTTCGAAGAGATTATGAAGCTCGCAAAAGAGGAAGAGTACAGGCTGCTTGGTATTTCCAAAACCGTGGCGGTCCTGGGTCCCATGGGGAGTTTCAGCGATGAAATGGCTTTAAAACTGATCGGTTCGAGAATACCGATAAAGTACTGTGCCTCTACGGACGAGATCATAGAGATGGTTGAGAAAGGTGAGGCAGATTACGGAATCGTCCCCATAGAGAACTCCACTCACGGAACGGTGATCTCTGTGCTGGATGCCCTATTGAGCCACGAGGTAGAGGTGTTTGGAGAGGCAAAACTAGAGGTCCATCACTGTCTCGTTGCGAAAAAGAAGCTGGATTTGAAAGAAATAAAGAAGATTTACTCTCATCCACAAGCCATTTCCCAATCCCTCGAATTTCTCAACACCTATCTGTCGCACGCTGAGATCCGATACACCTCCTCAACGAGCGACGCGGTGAATCTGCTCGACGATGAATCTGCTGCCATCATGTCGGAGAATGCAGCGAAAATGTACGGACTTTTCATTTTGAGAAAAAGCATACAGGATCTGAGGGAGAAGAACATAACAAGGTTTTATGTAATAAGGCGAAAGACAGGAAAGATGGAGGGAAAGTACACTTCTCTGTTCTTCGGCGTTCAGGACAGACCTGGGTCTTTGAAATCCGTTTTGGATGTCTTTGCGAGCAGGGGAATGAATTTGAGAAAACTGGAATCGAGACCCGCCAGGACGTTCCTAGGAGATTATGTGTTTTTTGTGGAAGTGGAAGCACCATTGAATAAAGAAGACTTAAAGGATCTTGAAAGGGTGACTACTTTCTATAAGATCATAGGTGTGTTTGACGAGACTGAAGAACTGAATGTGTTTGAATGAGGGGCGCGGTGCCCCTCGTTTCACTTCATAACGGGTTCCTTCACGAGTGGATACTGAAGAGAATAACCAACAAGCCTCATGATGATCCTCGGGATATCTGTGTTATCTAGAAATCCTGTGAAGTTCTCAGCACCAGGTCCGAAAGCATAGACGGGAACTGGTATCCCAGAGTGCGAGGTGGTAGTCCATCCGATGTTCACCTTCTCGCCCATCACTCTCCCAAATTCTACCTTCGAGTTTTCGGCGGAGGCGATTCTATCGATGTCAGTATCGGAGAGTGTGAGTCCGAAATACTTTTCGATGGCCTCTTTGAAGCTCTCTCGATTTTTTGGGGAATAGTTCTCCATGATCCAGTCGATGGTCTCTGTGAACTTTCTGATCTTGTCCACGTCGATCTTGTAGTCTCCTGAGGAAAGACCGAGTCCTCCTGTTTCATGATCTGCTGTAACAATGACCAGAGTATCATTTCTCTGGAGTGCAAAATCTAGGGCTACTTGAACGGCTTTTTCAAACTCTAGGACTTCCTTCCACACGCCATAGATGTCGTTATCATGTGCCTCCCAATCGATTTGAGAACCTTCTACCATAAGAATGAAAGGTTCATCGAAGTTTGAAAGTATTTCAATTGCTTTCTTAACCATCTCGTACAACATGGGTTGTTCTTCTTTCCTTTCACTTGCGGGATCAAGATGACTCGGAGCAAACAGGGCGAGGAGTTTATTCGTTCCACCTGGAAGGTTCATCAACTCTTCTTTCGTGGTTATGTAAGTGTAACCTTTTTCTTTTGCCATTTCAATTAGATTGAGCCCATCGTTCCTTTTTCCGCCCAGATTTTTTGGAAGAAAATTTGCCCATCCTCCACCCATGATTAAATCCACCGTTTCACTTTCAACGAGCTGTCTTGCAATTTCATTTTCTTCATTTCTACTCTTCACGTGAGCGTAGAAGGCAGCAGGTGTAGCGTGTGTTACTCTACAGGTGACGATTATTCCTGTCTTGACACCGTAAGCCTTTGCTATCTCAAAAATTGTGGGTACAACTGTACCGTCCGGTAGAATGTTGATCATTCCGTTGTTTGTTTTAAAACCAGAGGCTAGAGCAGTTCCCGCCGCTGCCGAGTCTGTTATCCAGCTATTTGCAGAGTGAGTCTTTACGAATCCACCATGGGGGGTTTTCATGAAAGAGAGCGGTCTTCCTTCAA
This sequence comes from Thermotoga sp., assembly GCF_021162145.1. Taxonomy (NCBI): domain Bacteria; kingdom Thermotogati; phylum Thermotogota; class Thermotogae; order Thermotogales; family Thermotogaceae; genus Thermotoga; species Thermotoga sp. The sequence goes on along the minus strand of NZ_JAGGZH010000089.1, from coordinate 6,575 downwards.
TCATGGATACAGCGTAGGCTTGGGAGAGCCCCATACCGTCTCCAATGAAATAAATTATGTTTCTAACCTGAGAAAATAAGGAGACAAGTATTATCAAAACGACAAAGAGTGTAAAAAATTTTCTCATCCCAATCACCTCCTCGTTCTAGAGTAAACACAGATTTGTTTAGGAAATTCTCAGCAGCATAAAAAAAATTTAAGGGAGGGTTTTCCCTCCCCATCATTTCAGCTTATGTTCACCGAAGATGAGAGGTTCTTCATCCTTCAACACCTTTTGTCTTCTGATGGTACCAACGTACACTCTGTGATCACCTGCTTCGAAAGAGCCTGTCTTTTCACATTCTAAGTAGGCTATAGTTCCTTCTGGAACGGGAAGATTTCCTTCACTCATCATGTAAGGGTACTTTTTGAACTTGTCGGTGGTTCGTCCAGAGACAGTTCCAAAGTATTCTGCGATCTCTCTTGCGCCTTTTCCGAGTATGCAGACGGCAAAAGAGTCTGCTTTGTCAAGAAGTTCTCTCGAGTACCTTGTCTTTCCTATGGAGACTGCCACCATGGGAGGCTGCCAGGATACCCGCGTTACCCACGCTACGGTGATTCCGTTCAGTTTACCGTCGAGGTTCACCGTCACTATGGTGGTGGAGGTATAGAGCTTTCCCAGCGCGTCCATCTTTCCACCCCCCTAAAAGATGGTATCATACACCATGGCGGAGGTGAAAAAGTGAGCTTTGTCTCCTTTGGAAGGAAGGTCTTTCTTCCCCGAGAGCGAATTATGGCGGTGATGCCCGTGAGTACGACGATGGCAAAGAAACTGAAAGACGTGGATTTCTACAACAACAAAATAATAAACGCCACTTTTGGTAGACAAGCAAGAACGGCGGTTGTGATGGACAGTGGTCATGTGGTACTTATTCCCACGAGGTACAAGATAGCTGTTCGTGTTATATGGGGAAGGAGGAAAAAATGAAAAGGTTACTGACGTTGTTTCTGGTCGTTCTCAGTGTTTTTCTTCTTTCAATCTTTCTTGCGAAGGTGTTCAGTGGAGAGCTCCTGGTGAGAAGGTACATATTCAGGATCGGTGGTTTCGAGCTTCGATGGTATTCAATCCTCATACTGATAGGATTTCTCCTCAGCTATTTTATAGCCAGAAAAAGAGCAGAAAGAGAAGGTATCGATGTGGAGGAATTCGACGAGCTGGTCTTCTACGGGGCAATTTTTGGAATCGTGGGTGCGCGACTCTATTACGTTCTCTTCAACCTGAAATACTACAGGAGTTTCTGGGACGTCCTGAAGGTCTGGGAGGGAGGTCTCGCCATACACGGAGCCATAATCGGTGCTCTACTCACGGGTTTCCTGTACATCACCTTCAAAAAGCCTTCTTTTTCCTTTCTTCAGGCAACCGATCTTTTCACTTCTGTTCTCCCTTTGGGACAGGCGATAGGTAGATGGGGAAATTTCTTCAACTACGAGGCGTTCGGTGTGCCAACGAATCTTCCCTGGAAGATGTTTGTACCCGAACCCTACAGACCTGTTATGTACAAGGATTATTCTTTCTTTCATCCGACCTTCCTGTACGAATCTGTTTGGGATTTTCTGGTGTTTCTTGTGTTGAGTGTGTATTACAAGAAGTATCGTGAGAGGCCAGGGGAGATCACCTGCCTCTATTTTGTTTTTTACTCTCTTGTAAGGATCATGATAGAAAGGCTCAGGGTTGACAGTCTGATGGTGGGTAACATAAGGGCCGCCCAGCTCTTGAGTGCTATTCTGATCCTCCTTGGTTTTACAGGTTTTCTGATCCTGAAATCCTTGGGAGGATCGAAAACAGCTTTTTGAACGCTTTCGATCTGTGGCTGAGTTTTTTCTTGAGTTTAGGCATCTCACCAAAGGTTTTATCGTACCCTTCTGGTATGAAGAAAGGGTCGTATCCAAAACCACCAGTTCCCTTTATTTCCTCGGCGATGTGGCCTTCTATCCTGTCCTCTACGGAAACGAGAAGATTTTTCTGAGGATCGAAAAAGGTAGCACTACACACAAAAGCAGCTCTTCTATCTTTTCCTTCCAGCATTCTCAGGATGATTTTCATCTTCTCCTCGTAAGGATGTTCTTCCATGAAACGGGCGGACGTGACCCCCGGAAAACCCCCAAGTGAATAGATAACAAGGCCGGAGTCATCGGCTATCACAGGTAGTTTGAGTTTCTTCCCATAAGCGATAGCCTTCTTCACGGAGTTTTCCAGGAAAGTTTCTCCGTCTTCGATCACCTCGATTTTCTCCGGTGAGGGCAAGATCTCTGTCCACTCCGGTGCGATCTCCCTGATTTCTTCAACTTTGTGTGAATTCGTAGTGGCGATGTAGATCCTGAGAACGTTCACTGTAACTCCTCCTTGTTCGAGTATGATCATATCTATTCTACTTCGAAAATTTTGCCACCATCTAAAATTTGGTTGTAGAATATGTCTAGAACGGGAAAAAACTTGGAAGGAGGGAAACGTTTTGAAAAAAGCCTGGGTGAAAGCGCTCGTTTTGGACAGGGTGAGCAATACGCCAGTTGTCATACTCGGAATAGAAGGTACCAGCAAAGTACTTCCCATCTGGATAGGGGCGTGTGAAGGCCATGCCCTCGCACTGGCTCTGGAGAAGATGGATTTTCCCCGCCCTCTGACGCACGATTTACTTCTGAACGTACTGGAATCGCTTGAGGCTCGTTTGGAGAGAGTCATAATACACTCTTTGAAGGACAACACGTTCTACGCTTCTCTGATACTGAGGGACCTCACCTATACCGATGAAGAGGATGAGGAAGCTGCCCTCATAGAAATCGACTCCCGGCCCTCCGATGCGATAATACTGGCCGTCAAAACCGGTGCCACCATTTTCGTGTCTGAAAACCTCGTCGAGAAGCACGCAATCGAGCTAGAAATAGGAGAAGACAGGAACGAAGAAGAAGAGTTCAAAAAGTTCGTTGAGAATCTCAACATAGACGTGTTCAAGCAGATGATAGAGAAAAAGAGGGAAGAAGATGAAGAGGGCGACGATTGAAAAAAAGATGAAGGAGTTGCTGAAGCCGCACCTCGGCCTTCTCACCGAGGATGCAATGGTGTACTCAGCCACGGCCGGAGGCAAGAGGATTCGACCTCTCCTCGTACTCACTGTGGGTGAGGATATCGGGGTGGAAGAAGAACATCTTATCGATGTTGCAATCGCCGTTGAACTCTTCCATACAGCCTCTCTCATTCACGACGATCTTCCTCCCATAGATGATGCGGATTTTCGCCGGGGAAAACCTTCTTGTCACAGAGTTTACGGTGAAGGGATAGCTCTCCTCGCGGGTGACGGCCTGTTTTTTCTGGCCTTCTCCCAGATAGCAAAGGTCAAGGAGCCGAAACTTCTTGAAGAATTTTCGGAAACCGCGTACAAACTTCTTCTGGGTGAGGCCATGGACGTTGAGTTCGAGGGCCGGGAAGAGGAAGTTTCGTCGGAGATGATAGAGAAGATGTACTCTCTTAAAACGGGTGCCCTGTTCGCTTTCTGTTTTTCCGCACCTTTCCTCTTGAAAGGTCTCGATCACACCTATGTGAAGAAATTGGGTGAAAGGTTTGGGGTGGCTTTCCAGATATACGACGATCTGAAAGATGTGCTCGGGTCGTTTGAAAAGGTAGGAAAGGATGTGGGAAAGGATGTGAAGAAAGTCACACTGGTCAAAAAACTGGGAGTTCAGAAGGCAAAGCAACTTGCCGATAAATATTACGAAGGGGTCTTAGAAGTCCTGGAGTCAGAAGGCCTTCGCAAGACCTTCGATTTTCTGAAGAGTCTAAAAAAAATGGTGGAGGAAAAATGAGTCTGTTGAAAGAAATCTTGGAAATCCTGCTGAAAAGGAAGATCGTTCTCATATCACTTCTCGTCGTTCTGGGGTTGGTTTTGATACTGTACTTTCTTCTGCAGGAAGAGAGCTCCCTCAGAGTTGGAAAGGAGGGTGCGGAGTCGGGTTTCATTAACCTCAGGGTAGAAATACCAAGTGGAGCTTTTGGAAAGCAAAAGGTACTGAAAATAACCAGGATATCTGGTGATGAAAGAAAGAAATACTCCGATGCATTCATGGGGGATCTCTACAGGGTGGAGTTCGCCGATGGGGTAAGCGAATTTGCTCTGAAGCCTATTCACCTCAAATACTACTTCGATCCCAAATACTTCAGAGGTGAGAACTACAACAACCTCGCACTCGCGTATGCAACGGATGACGGAGGATATCGGATCATTCCGGGTTCAATGATAGGAAAGGACGAGAGAGGATATTTTGTTGAGGCGTTTACGTACCATCTTTCTGTTTTCGGTTTGGTGATGAAGACATCGAGCTTCCAGAAGCACGGTGTAACTCTTCTGCGGGAAGTAGTAACCAGTGCCGCTCCAGCCCTCCTCATAATACCGGGGGAAGATCCCACCTTCAAAGGCACCGTCGGTGACAGTAACATATGGGAGGCTGTGTTCCCCGACCGAACGTTGATGATCTACGAGTACGCCCTGTACGATTCAAGGTCACTTTCTTACAGTGAGGCATACAGGGAATTCGTGAGAAAAGAAGGGAGAAGAAGTTTCATCGACTTCGAAGCAGACTTTCTTTCGAAAGAACTACTCGAGTACTCGAGATACAGCTTCGACATCCTCGCCCATGGGACGGGTGGGCTGATAGTTCTGAGGATGCTCCAGCGCCATCCCGAGTTGAAGAACGTCAGGAGAGTCATCCTTTTTTCTACACCCGTCCATGGAACTAACGTAGTCAACCCGCTTTACTTTTCCTCGATGTTTTTCGAGAAGGATCCGGAGGTGCTCAGTGGAATCTTCGGAATGGAGTGGACGAAGTTGAAGATGATGGCACTTCACATCAAAAACCTCATAGATACCCTTGGAGAGGTGGCACTGGAAATCTTGCCCGATTCTTTCCTGATAAGTCAGTTGAAAAACTTCAGCAGGAAAGATGTGGAGATATTTTCCATCTGTGGAGACACTCCTCCCTACGAGGTTGATGTCTCGGGAACCAAGTTGGAGAAATTTTACCCGGAGTTCGTGAGAGGAAGAGGAGACGGATTTGTCTCTTTCCAATCGTGTAGGATAGGTAAAACCTTACAGTTGAAAGGAGGCTTTTATGATCTTTACTCGCGAAGGGAAAACCTGTCCCAGGTGGAAGAACTTCTCAGCTACGAAACGCCAGTTTTCCCCGGGTTCAAAGACGACAGTTACAGGGAGTATTTACCAACGCGAAATCCGGAGCTTTCCTCGGAGAAAATGAAAACTGCTCCGCAAAAGGAGAAAAAAACAACGGTCGAAGAGAAGGTGTTTCCTCGGGAGTTCCACTCGAAGAACTTTTTGAAACGGATTCGCTCGTTGACATTAACCTCTTACACAGCGGGATCATCCTTGGGAAAAGATGTGTATGTTGTCACCGGTTCGGGCATTCTGATGTGGGACAGAGAGATGTTCAAAGGAAGTGTGAAGTTCTTCAAAAAGGTAGGTGACTACATCTCTTTCTTGAGTGGAGGCGATATATATTTGGTAGACAGCATAGGAATAAGTAGGTACGCTCCCTTTCCGGTGAACGATGATGTGGAAGATGCTTTGATGACCAAGGATGCAGTTCTCTACGCACAGCTGGTTCCCAGTGGGGTGAGGTATTACCTTTTCAAAAATGGAAAGGAAAAGCTTCTTGCCACCTCTCCCGGTGTCGAGGTGTCCATAGAAGAGGAGGGTGGAAAGTACCTGCTTGTGAGTAGCAAAGAGATCATCGTCCTCAATGAAGATTTCACCGAAAAGGGGAGAGTGTTGAGCTCTCTGTTTGGAAATGATGTGGACATAGTTGATGGAACCCTTGTGAACGACGCTCTTTACATCCTTCTGAGTAATGGTTCCGTTGTTTACGTCTCTGGTGAGAACCTGGAAATCAAGCACTTTAATCTCTTTGCTCCAAGGAAAATTCTGCACTTTCGGGGAAAGATTCTCATCGTCGGTGAGAACGATGTGATGGACGTAACGGCGGGAATCAAGCAGAGTTTCAGAAGAGGGATCGTCGACGCGTTCGCAGGTGTAGAAGGAATTTTCATCGTGTTTGAGGAGAAGGTGGGAGTATCGCTGGAAGAATGGCAAATGGAAAGCTGATCTTCCTTTTCTTTTTGTTGATTTCCCTGACGACCATCTCGAACGATCTTTATACGAATGCCCTGAACGCATACCTTGAAGGAGACTACAGGAGGGCACTGAGATTGTTCGAAGAATCTCTCCAGAAAGATCCGATGATTGAGGAGAGAGATCCGTTCGTGAAATTGAAGATGGGCATATGTGCCTACGCGATAGGCGATTACAACAAAGCAAGGGCGTATCTATCAAACTTTCCGGATAACGTGATAGCCAAAGAAATCTTGAGCAAACTTAGCGTTCCAGAGAAAGAGTGGGAAAAGTACGTGAGGTCAAGAGCTCCATCTGAAAAAGCAAAGACCACTGAAACTCCAAAGGGTTTTCCCACCTGGCTTTCGATAACGATTTCGGGAGGAACGTTTTTGGCTGTTTTTCTCCTGCAAAGATTATTGG
>NZ_JAGGZH010000088.1 GCF_021162145.1 Thermotoga sp. | reverse complement strand
CCCTGTAACTGTCAACTATCATCCTCGCCACGTCCAGCGGAGTGCTACCAGATGCTATCCCACTCAGAAAGGAATAGTCCCATCCTTCACCCGGTTCGCTGAAGCTGGATGCTACGATGTAATTTGCCACGTTTCTGAGCTCGTATATCACTTCAAGAGATCCCATGAGACACGCGTCAAACCCGAGGATGTCAAGTTTACTTCCAGAAAGAGCGTTTTCAAGTGCTTTCCTCAGGTCCGCTATGGCGATGGCTGTTCCCTGAGAGTTATCAATTCCAACTACCTTCGCTGAAATATACCCCGAATCACCGATCCACGCACTCCCGTGATCCCAGATTACAAGAGCGTAATGATCGGCATCGAATTGATCGAAAATTGTCTCGAGCCAGACCTCCAGGCTGGTGTACGACCCGCTGTTGAAATCTATCCCCATCGTTCCCACAACAGCCTGAAAGTCTCCGCTCTCATCGAGCACCAGCATTCCATCACCGATTCCTATCCCGTCGTAGACAACAATTACAGAAACACTTCCGCTGGCGTTTCTCATCTCCGAAAGATCGTACGTAGAATACTCATAAAGATCGTTGTCTGCTGCCATCCATACGATGAAAAGCCATTCTGGTTTCGTGAAATTCACATAAAAAGACCTGCTCACACTCCCCGCTATCACCGTGAATCTGTAAGTCTTCTCCGAAGGAGAGAAAAAACCTATCCTTGCCACACCGTTTGTGTCGGTGGTTGCCTCTCCAAGGAAAGAACCATCCACATAGAAAGAAACATCAGCACCTGAGACGGGAAGACCGTACTCGTCGAGTACTCGAACGTCCACGTAGGCGTATCTTCCGGCAATGTGCGTTTCATCATCTGCCACTATTGTGGAAGGTGTGGACGTTTGCGTGTAGATCTCCGGCACACATCCAGAAAGAAAAAGAGCAGAAACCATAATCAAAAGAAACCATCTCAATTTTCTCTTCCTCCTCAAAAGACAAACTCAACCCCAAGACCAGCCAGAAACTCACTACCTGAAAAAAACAGCGAAAAGTTCATGTGTCCGATTTTTCCCCTCAAATTCGCTCCGAAAAAGGCTTGTGTTTCTCCTTCCTCTTCCCTCGGATACTCCGTATAGAGAGTGTTCGGTCCTTTCACGAGGTAGAAGAAATCCGCTTCAAGGCTGGCATCCTCTTTGAAAAGATCAAAAGAAACGTTCAGAAGCTTTGCGTCCGGTCCGAAGGCAAAACCGATCGGATAATCCACGATTGTTCTTGAAGACGGTAGATTTGTGAGATAGACGAACCTGTTGTTGAATTTCAAGTACGGAAGGAACGTGTTGTAGACGAATTTTGTGGCAAGGGCGTACTCCACACTGAGCACACCCTTTAAGGAACCAGTGGAAAACGACCTTCTCACACCCACGTTGAACGCGCAGGCCGTTGGCTTTGACTCGTTCTCCGTTGTTCCCACAAGATCGTCGAGGGCGAACTCTCCGTGAATTTCAAAGCCTTTTTCTGGGACCCAGGAGAAGTCGAAAGACGCCATCGAGTTCGTGCAGCCCTCGTTGTAGTTGTTGTGCCAGATCGCAAAGGGACTCACCGTAAAAAGATCCGGGTACTTTCCACCGATCATCGTGAGCTCTCCCACACCGAATCTCAGATTCTCTCCGAAATGAAAGTCCAGTCGATGTGCCGCAAGTGTCTTCACCTTCTCTGTGTAGGGAGAAAGAGGATCCGCGTTGACCGGAACAAAAGAGCTCTGCTTTTCCCACTCTCTTTCTGTTAACACCGGATTGATCGATACAAGATGGAACGTGTACTGAATCTTTCCCTCTGTAGAAAACGTGAAATGATTGAAACAGGGACTCACGTCCGATATCGCAACAGGAAACTCGGAGCTTCCCCATCTGATCTTCGATCTTCCGATGACTACGTAAAAGGAATCACCCTCGTAGACACCGTAAGCAGTGTAAGGAAAGTTGGCGTCGGCGCTCGCTGGCTCTTTCCACAGTGGCGGAACGTTGCCCAGAAAACTCGTGTAGAAGTAGTTGTAGTTGTTCCTGAAGGGAATTTCCATGCAGAAGGAAAACTTCCCCACACTTCCCTCAGTCAGCACACTCAAAAGCGGAGGGGTGTTCTCGTACAGATAGAAGTTCTCCCAGGGTGGATCTGACAGAACAAACCAGCCCGTTCTGGTTCTTCCCTCGAAGTTCCCTGAGTAGAAAAACGGTGAGACGCTGAAAGAGATTCTGTTTTCTTTTTCACCGGACGGCACGGGAAGAACACCGGAGAGTGCTCTTTTGTCCTCCAGGTTTTCATAGACAACCTGTGGGGTCATCTGTGTGATGAGAGGCTCGGAGAAAAGCGCACAGGAAAGCACTGCAAAGAAAAAAACAAGCCACCTCATGTTTTCACCCGTCGATCTTGAGATACGCGAACAAACGCTCTTTCAACCTGGAAGGCTCTGCAAGGTGTATCGCGCTGAAACCAAGCTCTTTCGCCACCTTCACATTCTCTTCCGTGTCGTCTACGAAAAGACTCTCTTCCGGTGTGATTTTATATCTTTTGATCAGCTCGAGGTATATCTCTTTCTCTGGTTTTATGAAACCAACGTGCGAGGAAATCACCATCCCATCGAAAAGATCGAAAAACCGGTGTTTCCTTCTCACCATCTCGAAGTAGGTCTTCCCGTAGTTCGAAAGAACGTACAGCCTGAAGCCTTTTTCTTTCAAAACGGGGAGCACTTTCACGTTCTCTTCTATGGGTTTTAAAAGTTCTGGAACTTTTCTTTCCAGCTTTTCAATGTGCTCCCTGTACTCTGAAAGCTCCCTTTTTTTCTTTTTCCAGAGCACACTCTCCGGAAGAGTCCCCCTGTCCATCTTCTTCCAGTCCTCGTGCCTGAAGATCTCCCTCTCAAGGACCTTCGCCACGTCCTCCGGAAAGGACTCCACCAGGTACTCGCAGGGTCTCCAGTCGATCAGAACTCCTCCGAGGTCGAAGACGATGTTTTTGATCATCTCATCCCTCCAGCTACATCTTGAAGCTCAAAGAAACTCCAGCTCCCAGTCCTTCAAGACTGCTCCACCAGACCTCCACTTTCCCATCGTACTCTCCGAAGCTACCTGCTGCAGAAATCTTCAACGTGTGCTCTTCTGTGAGATCTCCTGTGAGCCACTTCGTGTCGGGCGGCATCTCTTCCCCATGCCAGGGAATCTCCGGTGTTCTGTCTCCGTAGACGAGGTAGTGGTACATCACATCGAGCGTGTACCATCCGAAGGACCTGCTCACACCCAGTTTCAGGGAGAAAGAGTTCTCGCCGTACCTGTAGCCGATCATCCTCTCTTCGATCTTTCCCGTATCAAAATAGGTGTACTCGTAGGGAAGATCTTCTAATGTTCTCTCGAAAGTGTACGCACTCGCACCGGACACCTCACCGTAGAACTTCCACGGACCCGCTCTGCAGTCTCCTCCAAAAAGAAGGGCGATCTTGTCCGGGTTCAGATATCCCCCGGTCCCAAGGAGTCTGTTCAGGCTCATGTCGTCGATCAGAGCTTCAAAATAGATCCTTCCCGCACCGAAGCTCCACTCGATCCATCCTCCCATGAGGGCGTTCGCGTTCCTGCTCTCATCCGTCCAGGGTGCACCCTCCTGGTACTGCCAGATCTCCTGAATAGCAATCGATGGAATCGGAACGAAGAAGTAGTACGGATTGAACACCTCGTCCAGATAGACCACAGCGTCTTCGCAGGCGATCTTCAACTGTCCAAGATCGAACACGACCGTTCTGTAGTTGAAGCTCTTTCTATCGTTTATGTTGAGCCAGAGAGATTCCACGTGCCAGTTGTCCTGCGAGCACTTCAAAGACACACCGGGAAAGCCGTAAAAACGAGAGTTGTCATCCAGAAAGAGTTTGTCTATTCCAGGGCCTCTCTCCTCGTTCAGTATGCCCGCTTTCATCTCAAAGGGACCGATCTTTCCGGAAAGATACGCCCTGGGAAAGTAGTAGAACTCCACGAACCTTTTGAGCTCGTCGATGATGCCAGTATGAACGATCCCGTATCCTTTACCCACACCGACCTCGAGGTTGAAAGACCACTCTTTGCCAGGAAACAAACTCCCCTCAAGCTCTCCAGTCCACCTGAGCGCTCCTTCACAGGAAAGATCAAAAGAAACACTCCCTCCGGCAAAAACAAGAGCCGGAAGGAGGATCAAAAGGAGTACATTCTTTCCCACATTACCACCCCATCACGTCTTTGACGTTGCTGATCGTGTTGAGTATGGTGTTCACGATGGAAAGGGCCTCTGTCACCTGTATGAGCGGGTTGTCCGGAACGAAGACCACATCGCCCGGTGAAACGTTCGGGTTCACTCCTCCACCTTTTCCAGAAAGCACTCCAGAAAGATCACAGACGGTCACTTCTCCCTGCGGTCCTCCTTTGAAGAGAAAGATCCTGCTTGCCGCCGCTTTGTCTGTGAAGCCACCTGCCCTCATCACCACATCGAACACGGTGGAGTACCTGTCCACCTTCACAATGCCGGGACTCTTCACGTTCCCGAGCACGTACACGTAGTTCGTCTCAACGGGTGGTACGTACACCACGTCTCCTGGTTCTATCTTCACGTTCTGCACCTCTGACATATCTGTGAAATCGTAGACCTCTTCTTTGTCTCCCCTTCTCAAAATCACCTTCGTCTTCAGTGCCCAGTTGCTCAGACCTCCTGCCTGTGCGATCAGTTTCAGAAGAGTCACGTCTCCCTTCAACTCGTAGGCTCCGGGACGTGCCACCTCTCCGACCACGTAGGCAAAGTTTTCCGTCTCGAGTGGAACGAAGACCACACTGCCACTTTCAAGGATGGGTCCTCCCGTTTCTATCACGTCTTCGTAGCTCACCTCTTCTTTCTCGCCGTCCGGTTTTACAACCACTATTCTCTCAGAGCCCGTGCTCTTTATACCCCCAACCTTTCCTAGAACGCTTCTCAGAGTGGGAATCTCTTTGTCTTCGAAGGTCACGAGTGTGTTCGTGATCCCTTCACCGAAAACATACACGTGTGTCTTTTCTTTGTACTTTACAAAGACAAGATCTCCATCCTCCAGCTCGAAAGAGCTTGCCTGATCCTTCGGAACAACGATCTCGTGTCCGTCTCTCAAAACGGTGATGTCTCCTGCTTCAAAGAGTGTGTCCTCTCTGTAGCCTCCTGCTTTCACGATCGCCCTGTCAAGGAGCAGAGTTTCGTCCGGCTCGAACACAACCATCTTCGGCGCCCTCACAAAACCGTCCACGTAGACCCTGATCGACTCTTTCAGGTCCACCTCAACGATCGCACCGTCTTCCAGGGGCACGTCTTCGATCTGCGACATCTCCCTGGTGTCTCCTTCGGAGTGGATCTTCAATCTTTCCACGTACTTTCTCTGGATCTTTCCAAACCTTGCAAGCGCCTTTTCCAGTGTGATGTCTTCGTCTTTTGCGAAGTCAACGTAACCGTACACGTCCCCGGTGAAGTAGACTCTCTTCGTCTGAATCGTTCTCAAAAGTATCGTGTCACCCTTTTCGAGCGGAACGTCTTTCGTCAGGATCTCCTTCGGGTCGAAGACCATCTCCTTTCCATCCCTCAAAAGAGAAAGACTCTTTATCAGAGAAAAGTCCTCGATTCCATACTTCTTCAGAGCGGTCGAAAGTGTGAAGGGTTCTTCCTTCTCGAAGTTCATCTTTCCGTTCCTCGGTGTGTTGTCTCCTACCATGTAGACGAACCTGTCCGTGTACCTCTCTACGTAGACGAACACGCCGTCTTCGAGTGGAATG
>NZ_JAGGZH010000087.1 GCF_021162145.1 Thermotoga sp. | reverse complement strand
GTGTAGAGAACTGCTTTTCCGTCGTAAGTGAGTGACCTTACGTGTTCGAGGAGGTCGCTTCTCACAAGGGGATCGATTCCCCAGGTGGGTTCATCGAGTATATAGAGGTCCACGTCTTCTGCGAGAACAAGGGAGAGATAAAGAATCGTTCTCATGCCGTGGGATAGGTTCACCACCTTTTCGTTGAGGTCTATCTTGTATCTTTCAAGCATCTCGAGGGATCTTTCTTCATGAAAGTTCCTTCCAATTTTTCTGAAGAATGATACTATCTCTTTCACCTTGAGATAAGGGTAGAGCCTCTTTTCCTCTGGAAGGTAGGTGAACGTACCGTTCAATTCGATCTCTCCGGCAGATTTCTTCCTGAGGCCTACAATACACTTTAAAGTGGTGGTCTTTCCCGCACCATTGGGACCGAGAATAGCGAAGACTTCTCCTTTTTCAACATAGAAGCTGATATCGTTCACTGCGGCTTTCTTTCCGTAGAACTTCTTCAAGTTTTTCACTTTCAACATCACTCATCACCCCTGTAGATTTCTTCTACCAGCCTCAACACCCTCTCTAAGGGAACACCCGCTTTTTTGCAGTCTTCTATTATCTTTCTGAGTTCTGCTTCGAGCTGTGTTTGGAGTTTTTCCTTGTTCACTTTGGAGACGATGTAACCCTCTCCCCTTCTTACCTCCAGTATTCCTTCCTGAACGAGTTCTCGATAAGCACGGGCAACGGTGTTCAGATTCACGCCGAGGTCTTCTGCGAGTGATCTTATAGAGGGAACGAACTCCCCCTCTTTCAGTTTCCTGGACAGGATGAGTAACTTTATTTTCTCTTTTATCTGTTCGTATATAGGTTTAGAAGAGTGGAAGTCGATCCTGAACCACAACGCTATCACCTCACTGTCATATTGTACTATTACACAATGATAGATGTCAAGTTCCGTCTTGCGTTCTTTGTTTCGTTTTGTTAAAATAGGTGAAGAAATCAATTAAATCAGGAGGGATGGCGTTGATTCTCAAAGAGATAAACCGCTTCTGCAAAGAGAGAATCACCGAAAAGAGATTGTATGCAGTTCCGAGACTCTGGATACCAAAATTCTTCAAAAGCTTTGAGGAAAAATCCGGAAAGTTCTTCGTTGACCCGTACGAATTTGGCGCGGCTGTCACGGACTGGATCTTAAAGCACTCGAAAGATCTTAATTACTCTCAACCCCTTTCGTTCTTGAACAGTGAAAGATCTCCCGATTGGGTAAAACGCTCTGTCGTCTACGGCTCTCTTCCACGGACAACGGTTGCGTACAACCACAAAGGCTCCGGATACTACGAAGAAAGTGACGCGCTCGGTTTTCGTGAAGCGGGAACGTTCTTCAAGATGATCCTTCTTCTTCCGTTCGTTAAAAGTCTTGGTGCGGATGTCATCTACCTTCTTCCTGTGAGCAAAATGAGTGATCTTTTCAAAAAGGGAGAGGCTCCTTCACCTTACTCTGTGAAGAACCCTATGGTGCTCGATGAAAGATACCACGATCCACTCCTTGATTCCTTCGAAGTTGAGGAAGAATTCAAAGCGTTCGTTGAGGCCTGTCACATTCTTGGGATCAGGGTGATACTCGACTTCATTCCAAGAACGGCGTCAAGAGACTCAGACCTCATAAGGGAGCACCCGGACTGGTTCTATTGGATAAGAGTGGAAGAGCTTGCGGATTACACCCCACCGAGAGCGGAAGAGCTTCCTTTCAAAGTGCCAGATGAAGACGAACTTGAGATCGTATATGGAAAGGAAAGTGTAAAAAGACACCTCAAAAAATTCACTTTCTCCCCAGATCGGATCGATCCAGAAAAGTGGGAGAAGATAAGGAAAGAAAAAGGCAACATCCTGGAGCTCATCGTGAAGGAATTTGGTATCATCATCCCTCCTGGTTTTTCCGACCTGATAAACGATCCCCAGCCTACCTGGGACGACGTCACGTTTTTAAGACTCTATCTGGATCATCCGAAGGCATCGAAAAGATTTCTCAAGCCAGATCAACCGCCTTACGTTCTCTACGATGTGATAAAGGCAAGCAAGTTCCCAGGGGAAAAACCGAATAAAGAGCTCTGGGAGTATCTGGCAAATGTGATACCGCACTACCAGAAAAAGTATGGAATCGACGGTGCGAGGCTTGACATGGGACACGCTCTTCCAAAAGAGCTCCTCGATCTCATAATAGGAAACGCAAAGAGCTACGACCCTGCTTTCGTGATGATAGCTGAAGAGCTCGATATGAGCAAGGACAAAGCAGCAAAAGAGGCAGGTTACGACGTGATCTTAGGAAGCAGCTGGTACTTCGCAGGAAAGGTGAACGAGATTGGAAAGCTCCTCAAGATCGCAGGAAATCTTTCTCTTCCCTTCGTGGCATCCGTTGAAACGCCCGACACTCCACGAATTAGAGCGAGAAGGTATGGTTCAAAACTGAAAAGACTTGCACCTTTTGTGGTTTATTTCTTACCGAACGCTGTTCCGTACATAAACACAGGACAAGAGATAGGTGAGAAACAACCGATGAACCTTGGACTTGACACGGATCCAGATATGAGGAAAGTCCTTTCTCCAACCGATGAGTTCTTCGGAAAACTTGCTTTCTTTGACCACTACGTTCTCCACTGGGACACACCAGACAGAGGTGTGCTGAGGTTCATCAGAAACCTGGTGGGGATCAGAAAGCAGTTTCTGGACGTAATACTGGAGGGGAAGTTTCAGCTTCTTTCCGACTCAGAACTTGTGATGTACTCCTATGAGAAAGGAGGAAAAAGGCTTTTCATCGTCGCCAACACTGGCAGTGAAGAAAAGACGCTGGAGTACGGCGGAGTTGTCTGGAACGGAAGAAGATGGGAAAGGAAAAAGAAAGTGATACTTGGACCATTCGAGTTTGCCCTCATTCTTCAGGGTTGACCTCATCGGGACGTTCAAAAGAAAGACGCCCAACCTTTCCCTGAGAGATTTCTGTGAAGAACACTCTGATGGCTCGATCCAGATCGGGGACTCCGCCTTTTTTGAGGAGTCCCCTTCTTTTTGCAAAGTTTTCGAAGAACGTGGTGAAATCATCTTCAACTCCTTGATAGCGTTTGAAGATTTCAAACGCCTTCTCGAAAACTTCGTGATCGTCGATTCGCTCTACGGGAAGACTTCCCACCAGAAGGAGTTTTGCAGCGAGGTCTTTGCTGAAGATGTTCTTGTAGAGGATACCCGGTGTATCCAGCATCTTGACACCGTTCTCGAGTGAGAACCACTGGATACCTCTTGTCACACCGGGTTGAGCACCCACCGAACTCGCTCTTTTCCCCTTCAGCTTGTTTATGATCGTCGATTTTCCCGTGTTTGGAACACCCACAACCAGCACACGAGCGAGCCTGCCAAGGTGAAGTTTTCTCAGAAAGACTTGCCTGGGTTCATCCTTGTAAGTGGTGATCACTCTCTTTCCCTGTTTCTTGAAATATTCCACCCACTCTTTCGTTATCTTTTTGTCTGCTATGTCTACTTTGTTCAGGACAACAATTGTGCCTTTCTTGGAAAAATCCATCCCGTACGCCGATGTAGCAAAAGGGGCCCGGGCGTCCCGAACCTCCAGGACCGTGTTCACCATCTTAAGGAGTTCTCTTATTCGACGCTTTGCCTTCTCGATGTGGCCAGGATACCAGTTCACAGCTTCAGTATCTCCTTGATCTTTTTTTCGCTCTCTTCCATCAGATTCTCTGCTTCTTCCCTAGTATCTCCTCTCACGTGGATGTACACCTTGAGCTTCGGCTCGGTTCCTGAAGGTCTGACGAAGATCTTGGACTTTTCAAACACAAAGGCGATTGTCTCGTTCGGTATCACGTCTCCGTAGCCTTTGGAGTAATCGATGATTCCATCGTATTCCTTCAGGGATCTGTATATTTCTATCGCCTTGTTGACGTCTTCGAACTTGAAGTTGATGAGTTTTTCCAAGTAGTACCCGTACTTTCTGTAGAGTTCCTCGAGTTTTTCATAC
The DNA here is from genome assembly GCF_021162145.1 of Thermotoga sp. Taxonomy (NCBI): domain Bacteria; kingdom Thermotogati; phylum Thermotogota; class Thermotogae; order Thermotogales; family Thermotogaceae; genus Thermotoga; species Thermotoga sp. The sequence continues at coordinate 9,334 of NZ_JAGGZH010000087.1, read as the reverse complement.
GGGTCGTAGTTGCTGAAGGCAACAGCAGAAAGCACACTTCCCACGACGCCGTCTTTGTCCCTCGCATGGTCTCCCGTGAGGTATCCACAGCTTTCTTCGAAACCGAAGACGAAGTTTCTGTCGCCTTTCTTCGTGTGTTCTTCTATCAGGTAACCGATGAATTTGAAGCCTGTCGGTGTTTCTTCCAGATAGGCACCTTTTTCTTCGCAGATAGGTCTTACCATGTCCGTGGTAACGATTGTTTTTATCACGAGAGGATTTTCCACCTTCACGTGTTCGAGAAGAAAGTCTGTAAGAAGCACTCCAACCTGGTTTCCTGTGAGCCTTTTTCCCCTGTACACCACCCCCACTCTGTCACAGTCCGGGTCGGTTGCGACTCCCAGTGTTGCTCCTTTTTTGTTTAGCAGAGTGAGTGCTTCGTTCTCTTCCGGATTCGGGGTTGGGACGGTGGAGAAGTTCGGGTCTGGTTTCATTTGTTCCTCCACGAGCCTGACTTTGAAGCCGAGTCTTCTCAGGACCTCGGGTACGTAGTTTGCTCCCGTTCCATGAAGAGGAGAGTAAGCAATGTCGAGATCCGTTCTTCTCGGAAAGTTCGAGACTATCTCAACCACTTTCTCTATGTAGCTCTCCTTCACTTCAGAAGGTACGGTTTTGATCTCCCCCTCTTTCGCCTTGGTGATGTCTACCTTTTTGTATATCTCGGTGATCTCGTCTGTGTACTTTGGAATCGCCTGGACCCCATCCCAGGAGTAAACTTTGTATCCGTTGTATTCTGGAGGATTGTGGCTTGCGGTGATGACGATTCCCGCACCAGCCCTCATTTTCCTCACTGCGTAAGAGAGAACGGGAGTTGGTGTTGGTTCTGGAAACACGTAGGCTTCAATTCCTTCGCCTGCGAAGATCCTTCCCGCGAGCTCTGCGAACTCTCTGGAATTTCTCCTTGTGTCGTAGGCGATCACCACACTCTTCAGGTTTCTCTGTTTCATCCAAAGGGCAGTACTCAACGAAGCTCTCCTCACCGTGTCCTCGTCGAACTCTCCTTTTCTCATCACGCCCCGGATTCCACCTGTTCCGAATAGGATCATTCATCATCACCTCCGAAGAGAATATTTCGCACTTTGAATCTGGGACAAACTCCACAGAGATAGCATTCTTTCCATCTGCAATCCTCTGTGACCTCCCCTCTGAGCGCTCTCTGGTATTCTTTTCTCAAAAACTCTTTTGTGACACCCATATCTATGTGATCCCAGGGCAGTTCCTCTTCCAAAGCTCTCTCTCTCAGGTACTCCGCAGGATCTATCCCTGTCCGCTCGAAAGCTCTTTCCCACACGTTGAAATCAAACATCTCGCTCCACTCGTCGAACAGTGCACCGAGCTCGTTAGCCTTCACTATGAGGTCCAAGAGTTTTCTGTCGCCCCTTGAAAAAATTCCCTCCAGAAGGCTCATCCTCGCATCGTGGTATGAGATCTTTGCGGACTTTTTTGCCCGGGTGAGGATTTTGAATCTTTCATCTGCCTCTTCTGGGGTGATTTGCCGGGCAAATTGAAACGGTGTGTGTGGTTTTGGAACAAAGACAGCCACGGATGCGGAAACTTCTTTGAATCCAATCTTTTTGATCCTCCTCAGAAGGTTGACCAGTTCTTTCAGATCCTCTTCCGTTTCACCGGGAAGACCGACCATGAAGTAGAGTTTCACCCGTCTCCATCCTGACTTTTTGGCAGCCTCGAGCGTTGAGAAAATATCCTGTTCTTCTATGTTCTTGTTTATAATGTTTCTCAGACGCTGTGTGGCAGCTTCGGGTGCGAACGTGAGCCCTGTTTTTCTTACCGAAGCGATCTTGGAGGCGATCTCTACGCCGAACCTGTCCATCCTCGTCGATGGAATAGAAATGGCGATCTTTTTTTTGGAAAATCTATTCAGAAGTTCTTCTACGACCTCCTCAATTTGCGAGTGGTCCATTGTTGAAAGCGAAAGAAGTGAGATCTCCTCGTATCCGGTGTTTCTCAGCATTTCTTCGGAGTTTTTCAGGATGTTCTCAAGGGATCTTTCCCGGACCGGTCTGTAGAAAATGCTGGCATGACAGAACCTGCATCCTCTCGTGCACCCGCGGGCAACTTCTATAACCGCCCTGTCGTGAACAGACTCCACGTTTGGAAGGATCTTTCTCACAGGAACCGGCTGAGCGTTCAGGTCTTTCACAATTCTTCTTTTTATCGATCCTGGAAACTCGTTCGATATGGGAACTATCTTTTTTCCTCGTTGCTCGTAAAAAGCAGGAACGTACACCCCTTCGATCTTTGCAAGCTCTTTCCAGATGGTTTCTCTGTTTTCTCCCTTTGTCTCCTTCAACACCTTCGCTATTTCGAGGATGGCCTCTTCACCGTCACCCACGAGAATCGCATCGAAGAAACCGTAGACAGGCTCCGGGTTAGAGGAACAGGGCCCTCCACCCAGAACGATGGGGTCTTTCTTTCTTTCCCAGAAAAATAGGGGGATCTTCGAAAGTTTCAGCACTTCAGCAACGTTGGTGTAGGAAAGCTCGTACTCCAGAGAAATCCCGATGGCGTTCATCTGATAGAGCGGTGTGTAGGACTCCATGGTGTAGAGTGGAATATCTTTCTCTTTCATCTTCTCTATCATGTCAACCCACGGAAGATAGCTTCTCTCTGCCCAAACGTCAGGCTGGCTGTTCAGGATGTGGTACAGTATCTCGAGGCCGTAATTCGATGTACCTATCTCGTAGGTATCAGGGAACACAAGAGCGATCCGAAGTGAGACTCCTTTCGGATCTTTCACGATGCTGTTCATCTCTTTCCCTATGTACCTACTCGGTTTTTTGACCCAGGGGAGAATCTCGTTCAGGAATTTCAGAATCATTCTTTCACCTCAGTTTCGATTTTATCATTTATAATTGAATGGCGAGGTGAGAAAATGGATGGTTTGATCGTGGAGTACGCGAAGGATCAGCTGGAACTTTTGAAGAGAATAGTGGAAAGGTCAGAAGGTGCTTCCCTTCTCATAGATGGAGAGGATCTTTCTTATCAGAGAGAAATCTCCCTTGCGTTGCCCGAGTATGTGGAGAAGTTCCCACCGAAGGCATCGGATGTGCTGGAAATCGACCCGAGGGGAGAAAATATCGGAATAGACGATGTTCGAACGATAAAGGACTTTTTGAATTACAGCCCGGAACTTTACATCAGAAAGTATGTGATTGTTCACGATTGCGAGAGAATGACCCAGCAGGCTGCAAACGCCTTCTTGAAGACACTGGAAGAACCTCCCGAGTATGCCGTGATTGTGTTGAATACCAGGCACTGGCACTACTTGCTTCCCACGATAAGGAGCAGAGTGTTCAGAGTAAGTGTGAGAGTACCAAAAAGATTCTGGGAAGCGGTGGAAGAGAGGATTGGGAATTTGTGGGAAAGGCTTCCGCTTCTTAGGAAAGACTTTTCGATGGCTCTGGAATCATACAGAATTGGTCAGGAGAAGATCCTGTCCCTTCTGGAGAACATGAAATCTCTGGGATCGGATCAGCTTTTGAAGAGGGTGATGTCGAAAGGGCTGGAAGGCTATCTCGCGTGTAGAGAGCTTCTGGAGAGGTTTTCCAAAGCGGAACCAAAGGAGTTCTTTGCTCTCTTCGATCGGGTGGTGGATACCATCACTGGAAAGGATGCGTTCCTTCTAATTCAGAAACTGGTGAGAATCGTCCTTCACGAGAATGTCTGGGAGGAAACAGGCGATCAAAAGAGTGTATCTTTCCTCGATTCCATTCTCAGGGTGAGGATGGCGAACCTGAACACTAAGATCACCTTGATGAACGTTCTGATCGTCCACAGAAAGAGAAAGAGAGGTGTTCACGCTTGGAGCTGAAGGCAAGGGCAGTGGGTGTGGAGATAATCCCAAAGGGCAAGATAATATACTACTCCGTTCCCAACGGAGATGACTACAAAAAAGGAGATCTGGTCCTGGTGATGGGAGACTTCGGTCTTGAAGTTGGAAGAGTTCTCATCCCCGTTCGTGAGGTGAGCATAGACGAGGTTGGTTACGAACTGAAGGCTGTGATCAAAAAGCTGGCGGAGGAAGACATTGAACAGTACAAGAAGAACGTGGAGGATGCATGGAAAGCCTTCCAGATCTGTAAACAGAAGATCAAAGAACACGGACTTCCGATGAAGCTTCTTCACGCCAGATACACTTTCGACAGGTCAAGACTCATCTTCTTCTTCAGCGCTGAAGGACGAGTTGATTTCAGAGAACTCGTGAGGGATCTTGCCAAGATATTCAAAACTCGAATAGAGCTACGGCAGGTCGGTGTACGGGACGAAATGAAGTTCTTTGGAGGACTAGGGCTGTGCGGCCTCCCAACGTGTTGCTCCACTTTTCTCAGGGAGTTCTCCAGTATCACGCTGAAGCACGCCAAAAAACAGCAAATGATGATCAATCCGGCCAAGATATCTGGGCCCTGTCGAAGACTGCTCTGTTGTCTCATTTACGAGTACGATTTCTACGAGAAGGAACTGAAAGGGATTCCTGACGAGGGAAGTACCATAACGTACGAGGGAAAGCGTTATAAAGTGGTCAATGTAAACGTGTTTTTGAAAACAGTAACACTTTTCTCGGATCAGGAGGGAGAAATGATAAAAGTTCCGTTTGATCATTTCAAGAAGGAGGAATGAAGATGTTCCAGGGGATCGGAAAGATCTTGATCCTCATGGGACTGGTCCTGGTGGTTTTTGGTGTTTTACTCGTTCTGTTCGAGAAGATCCCGTTTTTTGGAAAACTTCCCGGAGATATAGTGATAAGACGAAAGAACTTCATCTTCTATTTCCCGTTGATGACGAGTTTGATCATCAGTGTGGTGATATCCCTCATTCTGTACCTGATATCTCGCATGAGGTGATGGCATGAACGATCAGATAGAAAAGAAGGTTTACAGTTACATTGGATTCGCTGTGAGAGCGAGGAAAGTTGTCTTTGGAAAAGAGCGTATCAGAGCGTACATAAGGGCTCCAAGGAAGAAGAAACTCATCATCATAGCAGAAGACGCCAGTGACAGGACAAAGAGAGATACCATTGTGCGGTGCGAGAACAAAAACGTTCCCTACATCATCATGTTCACCAAGGAGGAGCTGGGAAGACTACTGGACAAACCCGGTGTTTCTGTGATAGGCCTAGAAGAGGACAGTCTAATAGAGGCGATAGAAAAGGTGGTAAAATAGACGAGGTGAGGTGATAGAAGTGGCCAGGTTGAGAGTCTACGAGCTAGCAAGAAAGCTCAACATGTCCCCAAAGGAGCTCCTTCAGGAGCTGGAGGAACTTGGAGTCAACGTGAAAAGTCACATGAGTTTTGTGGATGAGGAGATTGCAAACATCATCATAGATTTACTGGAAGAGGACAGGGAAAGGAGGCCCAAGCAGCTATCGAAACCGAAGAAAGAGAGCGATGAGGAGATAGAAAAGGAAGTCGTTGAGAAGAAAAAGAGAAAGAAGATCACCTTGAAGCCAGGCGAACTGAAGCTGGACATAATTGCTGAAAAGCTGGGGGTACCTCAAAACAAGATCATACAGGACATGTTCGTGAAGAAAGGTATCGCGTTGAGACCGGGGCAGATCCTGAAAGTGGAAGAGGTAGATCAGATTTTGAAAGAGTACAAGGTAGAGGTGGAATTTGAGGAAGAAAGAGTACCTGAAGAGGAGATCGATGAATTTGAACTTCTAGAGGGAAGGTACCAGGAGCTTTACGAAAAGAAGGACGAGCTTGCTCCAAGACCTCCTGTTGTGACGGTCATGGGACACGTTGACCACGGGAAAACGACCCTTCTCGACAGGATCAGATCCACAAGGGTAGCTGAGAAAGAAGAAGGTGGAATAACCCAGTCCATAGGTGCTTACCAGGTAGAGGTGAACGGAAGGAGGATCACGTTCATAGACACCCCAGGACATGAGCTCTTCACGGAAATGAGGGCAAGAGGTGCCCAAGCAACGGACATCGTTGTCCTTGTAGTCGCAGCGGATGACGGGGTGATGCCCCAGACGATAGAGGCGTACAACCACGCAAAATCTGCTAACGTTCCCATAATAGTTGCTATAAACAAGATAGATAAGCCGAACGCGAACGTGGAGAAAACCAAACAAGAACTCGTAGAAAAACTCGGACTCATCCCAGAAGAATGGGGAGGGGACACGGTAGTCGTTCCCATATCGGCAAAGACCGGGCAGGGAGTGGATGAACTCCTTGAGATGATTCTCCTTGTGGCTGACATGAACGAGATCAAGTGTTATCCAAGAGGCCCCGCGAGGGCTGTGATCATAGAGTCCAAGCTTGACAAGAAGATGGGACCCGTTGCGAGTGTGATCGTGAAAGACGGTGTCCTGAGAGTGGGAGATGCCGTTGTAGCTTCCAACACTTATGGAAAGGTAAGGAATCTGTTCGACGACAGGATGAGATCTGTAAAAGAGGCACATCCATCACAGCCCGTCATGATCCTCGGATTCGAGGACGTGCCAGATATCCACTCCAACGTTTACGTGGTGGAGAGCGTGGAAAGGGCGAGAAACATAGTTGAAAAGAGACTGGAGAAGCTGGAGTCTCAGAAACAGACAAGGAAACATATGAATCTAGAAGAGCTGATGAAGATGATGCAGGAAAAGGGCAAGAAGATCCTGAACCTCATTCTGAAGGCGGACACGTACGGATCCGTCGCAGCCCTGAGGAACGCCATAAACAAGCTTCAGTCCAAGGAGATAGAATTGAACATCGTTCACACTGGAGTTGGTGAGATAAGCACCAGTGACGTCATGCTGGCGGCGGCCGTGGACGGTGTGATACTCGGTTTCAGGGTGAAGGTGAACAACAAGGCTAGAAAACTCACAGAACAGGAAGGAGTCGACGTGAGAACGTACTCCATCATCTACAAGCTCGTTGAAGATCTCAAGCTAGCTCTCGAAGGAATGCTGGAGCCTGAAGAGGTAGAAGAAGTGATCGGTCGTGGTGAGATAAAGAAGGTCTTCAAGATCTCGAAGGTTGGAAAAGTAGCCGGTGTGCAGATGCTGGATGGGAAGGCGGACAAAGAGGGTTTCGTCAGAATCTACAGGAACGGACAGCTCGTCTTCGAGGGAAAGATAGAAAGTTTGAAACACTACAAAGAGGATGTGAAAGTCGTTGAAGCACCACAAGAATGTGGTATAAAGCTTGCAGGCTTCGACGATATACGGGAGGGGGACGAGCTCGAATTCTACGTGATAAAGAAGGTGAGGAGAAAGCCCACCTTCGTGGAGGAACAACAAGAATGAAGGGGCTTTGTCCCTTCACTTTTTTATAGTTTCGACCCTCACATTGTCGAAGAAGATGGTCTGAAAAGTCGTCGCCATTCCTATTCCTCCCGGGAATACATCAGGATCGGTGACGCCGATGACTTTCTTTCCGTTCAGGAAGACTTCAATCCTTTCTCCATCTGCAAGGACTTTCAAATATATCCAGTCGTTACTCAGTTTGAAACTCGTGTTCTCTGCTATTTTCATGTCTATGCTTCCTGCGAACTTGTGAGCAGCTATGCCGTACTCTGAAAAAGACACGTAGAAGCCTTTTTTCCCATCGTCGGAAAGCCTAAAGTACACTCTTCCTTCCGCTGACCCTTCTCTGTTCAGGTTACACTCAAGAATGAAGTTCATCCACTCACCTGGCGTGAAAACACCTTGACCGTCGTCTACCTTGAGAACTTTCCCAATGGTTTTATCTGCCTGAACTCCCTCTTCAACGTGAGGAGCCTTTCTGAGTACCTTCCACGGTCCAAACGGAGCAACCTCTCCCTGGCCGTACGATTCGAAATCCTCGAAGAAATCTTCTGTTCCGGTTGGTTTTACCACCTTGAAACCAAATTCCACTTTCGGTACTTCCACACTCACTTCGGGAAGAGGAACAGGAACCTGAATCCTCGATTCACAACTGGTCCCTACAAAAAAGAGCAAAGCACTTGCGACTACAAGGAGTAAGAGTAACCTTCTCATAAAGATCCCTCCCACAAAAGTCTTAAGTGAAAGAGTATCACGTTTTCTTTAAAATTCAAAGTTATAACAAGTTGGGAATCAATTTAGACTTTTCTTTATGAAGTCCACCATGTGATCATAGTGTGAGCCTTTCCAGTAAACCCTCCCGCAGTTTGGACAGCGTACAAACTCATCGAAGAGCTTGTAAACTCTTGGAGGAACTCTGTCTTTCACACCCTCCTTCGGCACTTCTTCGAATTTCACGTTGCACTCGATACATCTTGTGAACGGCTTCATCCATCTTTTCAGGTCGAATCTTTTCACCACTTCCACCAGTTGCTTTTTCGGATCGGTGTTTCTCACGTAATAGCCGAAGACAAGCTCTTTTCTTTTCAGCAAGCCCACATCTCGAGACAGAAGTATGGCCTTCTCTTTCACCGCCATCTTGCAGAGTTTTGCATCGTCTTCCTCACCGAAGAAAGCGTAGAAACCCAGCATTCTGAGGAACCTGGCGAGCTTTCCAAGATGGATGTCGAGTATGAATTGTGGCTCACCTTCGTATCTGGGAGTGACGAGCCATTCCAGAGGAATCTCTATAGTTTGAAACTCGGGATAAACACAGAAAAACTCCCCGTCTTCCACCATGTGATCGAAATCGACAGGCCTTCCATCTAGTGTAATGAAGCTCACCTCAACATGTGGTACTCCAAGCGCCTCTATTCTGTCTTTCACCGTCTGGAAGCCCGTGAAACGATGGATTTTAACTTTCTCGTTGTCCTTAAAGAAATCATTCAGTCTACCGAAAAATCTGAAGTACGCGATCTTTTCGTATTTCATACTCTTTTTCTCTCTCATGGTAAAATACCATCGGGTAAGTTTGACCTAACTGATTTTTTTTATGGAGGTGATTTTTGTGCTGAAATCCGGTGATAAGGCGATCGATTTCGAGTTGGTGAACACAGAGCTGAAAAGAGTGATGCTCTCAGACTACTCTGGGAAAAACGTGGTGCTCGTCTTCTACCCGGGTGCGTTCACGAGCGTCTGTGAAAAAGAGCTCTGCACATTCAGGGATTCCTTTTCCAAGTTTAACAGATTCAACGCTGTGGTTCTTGGTATCAGTGTCGACAGATCCTTTGCGAACAAGGCATTTGCAGAAAAGAACCACATCACGTTCGATCTTTTTTCTGACTTTAGTGGGAGGGTGGCACCTCAGTATGGATGGATACACAGAGATTTTCTCGGAATCCCGGGTTACACGGTGGCAAAGAGATCGGTGTTCGTTATGGATGGTGAAGGAACCACAGTCTACTCCCGGGTGTCAGAAGAGCCGAGGGAAGAGCCTGTTTG
>NZ_JAGGZH010000086.1 GCF_021162145.1 Thermotoga sp. | reverse complement strand
TATCTGAAAATGACAGATCCATCCAAGGGTTTTGGTTTCCTATCCGAAGTTTCTGAGAAAGCTTTGATGTTTAGAAGGGGTATGTCTCTTTCCGGTAAGGAGGTGATTCTTCTGATCACATCCAGCAAAAATTTGAGCCCGGCAGATTCAACAGCATCAGATTATGATGAGATTCCAGATGTTGTATCCAGATTTTTCAAGGTAAAGGATGTTATTCGCTATGACATAGAAGAAGGTCCAATGATGGTTGAAGGTGATATTATCTTCGATTTTGTGGTCAACGCTGTAAAGAACGAGAACTCACTCAAGGCTCATTTGAAGCTTCCTCTCGAAAGAACAGTCTACTTCATTCTTAGAAACCCAACTGATGTAGAGCATTTCAAGAACAGAAATTTTGTCGTTACTTTTTCGACGAAACCTCTTTCTATCTATAAATCCTTAGAACATCTTATAGGGAGGTGTGGTTTATGAGAAAGACTCTGCTCGTTCTGATGCTTGTGGCCTTCTTAGCTGTTGTCGTTTTTCCAAAAACTAAGATTGTCTTCTGGACCATGTCACTCAAACCGACTTTCACCGATTTCATTCAGGGAATCATTGACAGATACGAAGAACTGAATCCGGATGTGGAAATTGTGTGGGAGGATGTGCCGTGGGATGTCCTTCAACAGAAGTTGTTAGCTGCTTATTCGTCTGGAAATCCTCCTGATGTTGTAAATTTGAATGCTCAATGGACTATTGAATTCGCTCAGAAGAAAGTGCTCTTTCCCTTGGATGATCTCTTACCAGAAGAAGTGTTGAACCAATATTTTGACAACATGATGAAAGGTCTCACTTGGAGAGGAAAGATCTATGGAATCCCATGGTACACAGCAGTTGATGTGATTTTCTACAACAAAGAGATTTTCGAAAAAGCAGGGCTTGATCCAAAATATCCTCCAAAAACATGGGATGAGATCTTGCTTTATTCCGTCATAATCAAAGAAAAAACCGGAAAATACGGTGTTCTTCCAACAATATTCCAGGATCCATCTGCGATCTTCAACTGGGATGGTTTGAATCTCTATACTGTCGATGAAAACAACAGGATAAAAGATGTACTGTTCGACAGTCCTGATCATGTTCATACTCTCAACAAATGGGCGACACTTTACAAGCAAAAATATCTACCCAGCGAAATTGTTCAAGGTGGGGAATGGACCAGAGCGACGGAACTTTACCAGGCTGGCGAACTTGCTATGTTGATCACTGGTGTTCAGTTTGCAGACAGAGTAAAGTGGAATGCACCGGAAGTGTACGAAAAATCTGGTGTTGCACCAGTTCCAGCGCCCAAACCGGGAGTTAGAATGAGCGGATGGTACTCTACTCTTAATGTAGTAAGGGGTTCGAAGAATCCAAAAGAAGCAGCAAAATTTGCAGCTTTTGTAGCCAACCTCGAGAATCAAATAGCATTCTGTAAACTTGTAACCATCTTCCCAACTCTTAAGGCAGCTGTGAACGATCCTTGGTTCTCAAAGGATGACGGTACATTGGCTGCCAAAGCGAGAATCATGGGAGCCAAGTATCTTGAAAACATTACCTTCTACAACGATGAGATTCCATTTAGAAAAGAGGCATTTGATAAGCTAAAGGATGCTATTATTCAAGTGTTCCTTGGTCAAAAGGAACCAGAAGACGCTCTTAAAGAGGTTGCAAGGTACTGGAGGTATTTAATCCAAACACAGAAACAGAAATAAAAAGATGGGGAGGGATAATCCCCTCCCCTTTCCCAAATGATTGAAAGGGGCGAAAGAATGAAAAGCAGATATCACAAGAAATTGAGAAGAAAGCAAATGACACTTACCTTCTTCTTCATAACCATTCCTACATTACTGATGGTTTTATTCACATATTATCCTTTGATTTTTGGTGTGAAGATATCTTTCTATCAATACGATATGGTCGGTGACTCGCTTTTCATTGGCCTCAGAAATTATATAAATCTTCTCAGAGATCCGCTTTTTTGGAATGCCTTTAGGAACAGCTTGTTTTACTTAGTTATAGTTCCTCCTTTACAGATAATTTCAATGGTTTTAGCGGTTCTGTTGAACAATGCCTTGAAGGCAAGAAACATTTTCAGAACTCTTATCTTTCTCCCAGTCGTTACACCTATAACTATAGCTGCCATTACTTGGCAATGGATGTACAGAGAAAAGGGATTCATAAACTTTCTGCTTCAATCCCTTCATATTATAAAAGAGCCAATTTCCTTTTTATCAAATCCGAACTTCGCTTTGTTTGCTATCATGTTCGTTACTATGTGGAAGGGTTTTGGATACTATATGGTCATCTATCTTGCAGGACTTCAAAGCATACCTAACGAACTTGTAGAAGCTGCGAAGGTAGATGGAGCAAAGCCTTCTCAGGTGTTTTTCAAGATAACAGTTCCTTTGCTAAAGCCTTACATTCTTTTTTGTTCAACGATGTCTTCCATAGCGGCTCTTAATGTTTTTGGAGAGATTTACGCCATGACAAAAGGTGGTCCTGTACATGCGACGGAAACAATGGGAATCTTCATATACAATAAGGCCTTTGGATACCTGCAGTTTGGTTACTCCAACGC
>NZ_JAGGZH010000085.1 GCF_021162145.1 Thermotoga sp. | reverse complement strand
GCCCTCCTTTTCCCTTTTGAGCTCCCTCACGATTTCCAGAAACTGATCAACCTCGCGGAAATCACGATAAACGGATGCGAACCTCACGTATGCAACCTGGTCTAGCTTCTTCAGTTCTTCCATAACGAGTTCTCCAATCTTTTTCGTCTCCACCTCAAAGAGCCCTTCTTCCCTGAGTTTCAAACAGATTCTGTTCACCGCCTCCTCTATTTGATCATAGGTGACCGGTCTCTTTTCACAGGCTTTGATCATACCATTTTTTATCTTGTTTCTGTCGAATTTCTCCCTTCTACCGTCCTTTTTTATGACAAGAACGGGAGCCTCTTCATACCTTTCGTAGGTGGTGAATCTCCTGCCGCACGAGGTACACTCTCTTCTTCTCCTGATGGCGGCACCATCCAGAGTTGGCCTCGAGTCCAGAACCTTTGTGTCCATAGAACCACAAAACGGGCATCTCATTTTACATCACCGAACCTTTCGGCTATTTTAATAATTCTTTTCAACTTGGAGTATAACTGAGATTTCGTAAGATTCAACCTCTTTCCAAGTTCTCTTAGAGACAATTCCTTGTTCATCAGACGAGCCAGAGCTACTCTTCTCAAATCCTCTGGCAATTTGTCGAGTCCTATTTCCTTCTGTATCATCTCTATCGCCCTCACCTGTCTTGCAGTGCTTTCGGCAGTTCTAACGGCGTTCGCTTCTATGAAGTTCACCGTCCTGTTCACGTCACTGATCACCTTTCTTTCTGTCACTATTCGTTCTATCTCTTTCAGTTTCTCTTGAACACCTATGGCTTCAAGGAAGGTTATTATGTCTCTTATAGATTTTATATACAATTTTCTCGTATTTGGAAGTTCCACTATACCAGAATTTACGTTGAAAAAGTGTTTCAAAGCCCTCTTCGTGGACACGAGAACATCCTCTTCGAATAGATTGATTTCCAGATGATAATGGTACTTTGGATCCGTCATGGAACCCCCTCCGAGGAACAAACCCCTTAGAAATGATACGAAGAGTGCGACATCGAAAAACGGATCCAGCTGCATGAAGCTCTCCGAGTAATCGGTCACGATCTTTATGAACCTCTTCTTTATGTTATGGGACCTCTCCACGACTATCTCCACAGCGGGTGCGGATATGTACTTCATTAAGTTCAAAAGCCGCCTCGAGGCGGCAAAGGAGTGGAGTGAAAAGATGAGTTGCTTCCTTTTGACGTCAAAATCGCCCCTTGCCTTTATGAAGCCAAGAAGTTCTGATCTGACCTCATCACGACTTCCAAAAGGTATCCTAACGAGCTCCTCTTTTACCTCCTCAGAGAAAGTGCGCTTCAGAGAGATCACCACCTCGAGATCCTTTCTATAACGTGTGCGAGTTTTAGAGGATCATGTCGCACCTTTTTCTTGCCATCTAGCGGATCTACGATCTCCATCAGAAGTGGCTCAGCGATGATCGTGTTCTGTGTGTTCTCCACATCTATCTCCACAAAATCGCTTCCTTCCCTTCTGTACCTTTCGAGTACCTCCGGGGATGGCCTGCGCGTGTTCACCACTACGAAATCCACAGTTCCTTCAAGATATCTTTCAAGTTCTCCCACATGATCGGAAACCCTGTAACCAGTTGTCTCGCCGGGTTGCGTCATGAGATTACATATGTAAACCTTCCTGGCCTTCGATCTCTTTATCGCTCCTCTCACACCTTTAACCAGGATGTTAGTTACGATGCTCGTGTAGAGACTGCCCGGTCCAAACACGATCATCTCCGCTTCACCTATTGCCTCTGTCACCTCCGGCAATGCTCCTATGGGTCTGTCGAGCCATACTTTTACTATCTTTCCATTCTTCCTGACTATATTCGTTTCACCTGTTACCTCTTCTCCGTCCTCAAACTTCGCCACGAGTCTTGCGTGATCCTCGCTCACGGGGAGCACCCTTCCTTTTATAGCCAGCACCTTCTCCAGGGTCCTTATGGCTTCAGAAAAACTTCCTTCGATCTTGGTGAGTGCTGCTATGATAAGGTTCCCAAGACTGTGTCCCCTCAGAGATCCTTCCATGAAACGGTAATTCATGAGCTTTGCTAGAAGATCTTCGTCTTCAGCGAGTGCCACGATATTGTTCCTTACATCTCCGGGAGGAGGCACGTTCAATTCTTTCCTGAGCCTTCCTGAACTTCCCCCTTCGTCCGTTACAGAAACAACAGCAGTTATTTCGAAAGAGGGCAAATGCTTCAAGCCTTTTAGGAGGGTGGAAAGCCCCGTTCCTCCACCTATTGCGACTACCTTCATCCTCACACCTTCTCCAGATCTCTGTGTCTTTCAACGACCGAAAATCCCTCTTTCTTCAGCATCTCGGCGAGTTTATGGACAACATACACAGATCTGTGCCGCCCGCCAGTACACCCGATCCCCACCGTCACAATTCTCCTACCCGACTTTTGATACTCCTTCACCGCCGCTCTCAACACCTCGAAGATCTTACTCACGAATTCATCCACAAGAGAATATTTTTTGAAGTACTCTTCCACTTCTCTGTCGAGCCCCGTTTTGAGGGAAAGCTCGGGTACGTAGTGAGGATTGGGAAGAAAACGAACATCGAATATAAAATCTGCATCCATCGGTATCCCATGTTTGAATCCAAAACTCAATATTCTGAGAGAAATTCCCCCAGATTGGTTCATGAGTGAATGTCCTAAAATCTCTCTCAATTGATGGGGGGGCATCTTCGTCGTGTCTATCACAAAATCAGCCATTTCTTTTATCGACAACAGAATTTGTTTCTCCTTTTCAATGGCTTCTTCAAGCCCAACATCGCCTTTCTGAAGAGGATGTCTTCTTCGAGTCAGTGCGTACCTTCTCAGAAGTTCTTCTTTTGAAGCTTCCAAGAAAACGATCAGGGCGTTGGTCTTCTCCTTTATCCTCCCTATCACTTCAACAGGATCGCTGAAATGTTCGCTTCGCACATCCACCGCTATTGCCATTTTCTCAAGATCCGAGCTTATAAAGAGCTTCAAGAGTTCCTCCAGTATGCTCCCTGGCACGTTGTCCACACAAAAATATCCAAGATCCTCCAGAAATCCCATGGCAGTTGTTTTCCCCGCACCGGAGAGCCCCGTTACCACCACTACCCGCTTCAAGGTGCATCTTCACCGTCCTTCAAAGTTTGGGAGATCTTCTTTTTGAACCCTTTGATCTTTTCCATCATCTTCATGTTCTCCAGAACCGTATTTGCCAGCATGGCAAAGAGGATGTAATCCATCCCCACCTCGTCTACGTATTCCTCATACCGCTTGAAATCCTTCTCTATCCTTTCTATGGTCTTTCTGACTATCTCCGTATCTTCGTCCGTAACCAGATTGTAAACACGCTTTCCGAGCCTAATGCTCACTTTCTTCTTCATCTTGCACCATCTCCTGATCGGCCGCAAAAGAAAGGAACCTTTGGATCTTTTCCACCAGAGTGTTCAGGGAACGCTTGTGGTATTCTAAAGTCTTTTCCAGTTGCTCCTTCTCTTTTTCAAGAGAAAGAATTCTCTCGTTGAGCTGTTTTATCTTGCTCCAGAGTTCTCTGTTCTCCTTTTTGAGTTTCCTGTAATCTTCTATCATCGTGTCGAGCACTCTTTCCAGATCTTCGATCTCCTTCATCACATTCCCCCCTTCGTGACTATATTAACACATCCCGAACCGTTTTTGGCTCCAGCTCTTCGGGCACCTCGGCACCATGAAGCAAAAACCTTGCCCCCGTTTCTGTGTAAGTCATCTCCACAAGCTCCAATCCTCTCGTTTCGATAATCCTGAACACATTGCTCAATTCAGGGTAGGTGACCTCAACCTCAAACTCTTTCATGAGAGTGAGTGCCCTTGTCTTTGCTCCTTTCACTGCAAGTTTTGCGGCTGTCGAATAGGCTTCTATGAGACCTCTGACACCCAGTTTCACTCCCCCAAAATACCTTGTAACAACAATGGAGGCATTCACCAGATTGTACTTTCTCAGAACGCCAAGAATTGGCCTTCCAGCCGTTCCACTGGGTTCTCCATCATCCGAGCAGTGCTCCAAAATCCCTTCTGTTGAGAAAATCCTGTACGCCCAGCAGTTGTGTGTAGCGTCTCTCTTCGATATCTCCTTCAACTTTTTGCGAAAATCCTTTTCATTTTTCACAGGAAAGACCGTGGCGTAGAATTCCGATCTTTTCACGTTGATTCTCTCGCTGTGAGGATTCACAACCGTTCTCCATTCCACCAGATCTCTACCTCCGTTTCCAGATCTACTCCATATTTCCCTTTCACCCTTTTTCTCACGAAATCTATAAGCTGGATCACGTCTTTGAAAGTTGCGCTCCCGACATTCACGATGAAACCCGCATGCTTTTTCGACACCTGTGCTCCTCCGATCCTGTACCCTTTCAATCCCAGAGACTCGATTGCTCTTCCTACATAAAAATCGCTTCTGGGACGCTTGAAGACACTACCGGCACTCGGAAGATCAATTGGTTGCTTCTCCAGGCGCCTCTTTAAAAAGTCATCCATCCTCTTTTTTATGAGCTCTTTCCTACCTCTTCTGAAGCGCATTGCAACGCGTGTGATGATCATCTTTTCTCTCTTGAAAACACTGTCCCTGTATCCGAAAGACAGCTCGTTTTTCGAAAGCCAGCACCTTTTTCCTTCCTTCAAAACTTCAACTGCTTCGACGAATTCTCCAATCTCCCCTCCGTACGCTCCTGCGTTCATGTACACGGCTCCACCGATGCTTCCGGGAATACCGTACGCGAACTCAAGCCCTTCGAGTTCCGCCTCCATCAACATTAGACAGAGTCTCTTCAACGGAGTTCCACTCTCAACAACAACCCTCTCCCCTTCGATCTTTATTTGGCTGAGCCTTTCCGTCTTCAAAACGACAAACTCAAGATCTTCGTCCTGAATCAGAAGATTCGTTCCGAGTCCCATAATTTGAAATGGAATGTTTCTACTCAGAAGTTCAACAGCATTTTCCAAAGACACGATATCGTTTGGGAGAACAAGGTACCTGACCCTCCCACCTATCTTTATACTGGTATGACAGGAAAGCCTTTCGAACATCCTCACATCGCAGCCTGTTTTGTAGAGATCAGCGAAGAGCTTGTCCAATTTACAATCCCTCCTTATAGTATAATTTCAAACTGGGAGGTGTTGACTTGAAAAACTTACTCGATCTTTCTTACGATGAACTGGTCAGTGAAGTCACGAATCTTGGCCTGGAGCGCTACAGAGCAGATCAAATCCTAGACTGGGTGTTCGACAAAAAAGTGAACAACTTCGACGAAATGACGAACCTTTCTAAGCAACATCGCGCTCTGCTGAAGGAGCACTTTACCATTCCTTTTTTGAAACTCCTGGGAAAGAGAGTTTCCAAGATAGATGGTACCACCAAATTTTTGTGGGAACTCGAAGACGGTAACACAATAGAGTCCGTGATGATCTTCCACCCGGGCAGAATAACGGCGTGTATCTCCACGCAAGTAGGTTGCCCCGTCAAATGTGTGTTCTGTGCCACAGGTATGAGTGGCTTTGTGCGGAATCTCACGGTGGGGGAGATCGTTTCACAGATTCTGTCTATGGAGAAAGAAGAAGGGAAGAAAATAGGAAACGTTGTCTACATGGGAATGGGAGAACCACTTCTCAACTACGAGAACACGATGAAGAGCATAAGGATACTCAACCACAGGAAAATGGGGAACATAGGAATCAGGAGGATCACGATTTCAACCGTGGGGATTCCAGAGAAGATCGTCCAGCTGGCCGATGAAGGACTCGATGTAAAACTCGCCCTTTCTCTTCACGCCCCGACGAACTTCAAGAGAGACCAGCTCGTTCCACTGAACAGAAAGTATTCTATAGAAGAGATTTTGAACGCCATTAAGGTGTACCAGATGAAGACAGGAAGACGTGTGACGATAGAGTACGTATTGATAAGGGGTGTGAACGACGAGATCAGCGACGCGAAGAAACTCGCCGAAATCCTCAGGAATCTGAAGGTGTTTGTCAATTTGATCCCAGTGAACCCGACCGCAGAAGGTCTGTCAAAGCCTTCTAGACAGCGTCTTATGATGTTCAAAAGAATTTTGCTCGAAAACGGTATAGAGACCGAGATCAGACGGGAAAAAGGTAGCGACATCGAGGCCGCATGTGGTCAGCTGAGGTTGAAAAGAAAAGTCTCATCGTCATGAAAGTGTTCCTCGGGATAATGGCAGGTGTCATTGCGGGAGGTTTGTTTTTTCTCCTCACAATTAAATTGTATCAAAATCAATTCGTGACGGTTCCTGACGTTACAGGACTTTCGGGAACGGAAGCTTGTGAGAAATTGAAAGAATCCGGCTTGGTATGTAACAAAGTTTCCTCTGAAACCGTGGTTGGTTCGTATCCTCAAAGTGGTTCGAAAGTCAAAAAAGGAAGAGTCATAAACCTGTACTACGAAAATCCAGCAAAGAACATTATACCCCGTTTCGTGGGTATAAAACTCTCGGTGGCAGAAGAGATACTGAAAAAACTGGGCTGGAATTACGAGATCGTTCGATTTCCCTTCGGTGAGGAAAAAGACAGAGTGCTCGCTACCTATCCGGAAGAGGGAAAACTGTACAACGGGAAGATGACTCTTCTTGTGGATACAGGAGAAAAGGATGAGTATTTTGTTGTGGAAAACTACGTAGGGAAAGATCTATCCGATGTAGAAGACAGCGGCCGCGTTTTCTTTGTTGGAAAGGGAGAGAGGGTGGTATCACAATATCCACCACCTGGATCTATTGCAACAGAAGTCATATTGATCCTTGGGGAGGAGTGAACTTGAGAAGAAGGGGCACCGTGGTGAGTTTTCATTCGAACATGGTCACAGTTGAGGATGAAGAAACGGGGAAAAGAATACTCTGCAAGTTGAGAGGGAAGTTTCGTCTGCACAACCTAAAGATTTACGTCGGAGACAGAGTGGAATACACGCCAGACGGTACGGGATCCGGAGTCATAGAGAACGTCCTCCACAGGAAAAATTTGCTCGTGAAACCACACGTTGCAAACGTGGATCAGGCCGTCCTGGTCGTTACTGTGAAGATGCCAGAAACTCCCACGTACATTATCGACAAGTTCCTAGTGCTCACTGAGAAGAATGAACTTGAAACGGTCCTGGTCATAAATAAGATGGACATATACGAAGGGAAAGATCTCGAAAAGGTGAAAGAACTAGAACGCATTTACTCGAAGTTGTACCCGATCGTGAAAACCAGTGCGAAAACGGGAATGGGTATTGAGGAACTCAAGGAATACTTGAAGGGAAAAATCAGCACGATGGCAGGATTGTCGGGTGTTGGAAAAAGCAGTCTTCTTAACGCAATAAATCCTGGCCTGAAGCTTCGAGTAAGTGAAGTTTCTCAAAAGCTCTGGAGGGGAAGACACACCACTACCGCTGCCCAACTTCTGAGATTCGACTTTGGAGGCTATGTGGTTGACACCCCCGGCTTTGCGAACCTCGAGATAAGCGATATAGAACCGGAAAAGTTGAAGTACTACTTCAAGGAATTCGATGGAAAGGTGTGTTTCTTTTCCGATTGCAACCACATAGACGAACCAGAGTGTGGCGTGAAAGAAGCCGTGAAAAACGGAGATATCGCTGAAAGTCGCTACGAAAATTACATGAAGATGTTCCACGAACTTCTGGGAAGGGGGAAGAAGTGATGGTAAAGATTGCCGCTTCCATTCTTGCGTGTGATCTTGCAAGGATCGCCGACGAAGTGAGAAGGGTGGAAGAACACATAGATATGGTTCACTTCGATGTTATGGATGGACACTTCGTCCCGAATATTTCGTTTGGACTACCCGTGCTCAGAGCTTTGAGAAAAGAAACGAAGCTACCGATAAACGTTCACCTGATGATCACCAATCCGGAGGACTACATAGACCGTTTTGTAGAAGAAGGAGCAGACATGGTAGCGGTTCATTACGAGACAACACCGCATCTCCACAGAGTAGTACACCGGATAAAGGACCTCGGTGCAAAAGCATTCATCGCAATCAATCCACACACGCCAGTCTCCCTTCTGTCGGAGATCATCACAGATGTGGATGGTGTGCTTGTGATGAGCGTCAACCCGGGTTTCTCCGGTCAAAGGTTCATTGCAAGAAGTCTGGAAAAGATAAGGAGTCTGAAGAAGATGGTGAGGGATCTGGGGCTCGAGACGGAGATCATGGTCGACGGTGGTGTCAACGAGGAAAACGCTTCCATTTTGATAAAGAACGGCGCAACAATCCTCGTCATGGGATACGGTATCTTCAAAAACGAAAATTACGTGGAGCTGGTGAAATCTGTCAAAAAGGAAAAAGAGGAATTTGCTGACTGAATCTCTTGGGTTTCCCATTCTTTTTCACGTTTTTCGCTTTAAAGTTCCTTTCCATTATTTCAAAGGCTCTCTTTATAACGTTTTCCGGAATACCTGCAATCCTTGCCACCTCTATTCCGTAACTCCTGTCTGCGACTCCGTCTACGACTCTGTGGGTGAATATCACGTTGTCCCCTTCTTCTTTCACGAGTATTGTCTTGTTTTGAACCTGGGGGAAAAAGCTTTCAAGATCCGTCAGTTCGATAAAGTGCGTGGCGAAGAGGACTTTGCACTCTCTGGAAATGAGTTCTTCGGATATCGCCCACGCGATGCTGATTCCATCCTGTGTGCTGGTTCCTCTTCCTACTTCGTCTAAAAGCACCAGGCTCTTTTTTGTGGCCTTCAGAAGGATGAGTGCCATTTCGTTCATCTCGACGAGGAACGTGCTCCGGCCACCGGCAAGATCGTCTCTTGCCCCCATCCTCGTGAATATCCTGTCGAACACGGGAAGAACCGCCTTTCTTGCTGGAACGAAAGATCCAATTTGTGCCATGAGAGAAATGAGCCCCACCTGCCTTATGAAGGTGGATTTTCCACTCATGTTTGGCCCGGTTATCACCGTGAACCTCTTTTTCTCGTCCATGTAAAGATCGTTTTCTACAAAATCCTGTGTGAACCTCTCGACGATGGGATGTCTTCCACCGATTATCTCCATTTTTTCTTCGGAAAAGGTTGGTCTCGTGTAGTTGTAAAGGATCGCATCGTAGGCCAGTGTGGAAAGCACATCTATTCGGGCAAGCTCTTCCGAAATATCAAGAAGGATCTCCTTGTGTTTTTTCACCTCTTCGCACACCTTCCTGAAAAGTTCCTTTTCGAGTTCCTCTATTCTTTCTCTTGCGGCCATTATCTTTGTCTCGAATTCCTTCAACTCAGGGGTGATGAATCTCTCAGAGTTCACAAGTGTCTGCTTCCTTTCGTAATCATCGGGTACCTTGTCCAAGTTTGCCTTTGTCACCTCGATGTAATAGCCGAAGACCTGGTTGTATCCAACTTTCAGTTTCTGTATTCCTGTTTTCTCTCTTTCTCTTTCCTCAAATTCTTTCAACTTTTCTTCCGCGTGCTCGAGAAGATCCCTGTACTCGTCCAGCTCCGGAGAAAATCCCTTTTTTATCACCCTTCCCTCACCCGGACTACCCACAGGATCGTCCTCAACTGCTCTGTTCAAGAGCTCGAAAAGGGTACTTGGAAAACTGAGTTTTCCAAGGAAATCAAAATTCGATAGTTCTTCGTTTAATTCCGGTACGATACTCAGAGTCTCCCTCAGTGCCACCAAATCCCTTGGGACAGCCCGGTTGTACTCTACCCTTGAGATGATCCTCTCAACGTCTCGCACTCTGGAAAGGAGCTTTCTGATCCTTTCCAGTTTCAACCTGTCTTCTTTCAGTTTTTCAACGGCATTGAGCCTCTCTTCTATCTGCTGTCTATCGGTCAGTGGATGAAGGATCCATTTCTTCAAAAGCCTTGCACCCATGGGGGTCTCTGTGTGGTTCAGAACATCGAAGAGATTCTTTCCCCTTTCTCCAGGAATGAGGGAGAGATTCTCTACCGTGGCAGAATCCAGTATCATGAAAGTCTTTCTGGAAATGGTGACCGGTGGTTTCAAGTTTAACTTTTCCGTGATCATTGTGTACTTGATGTACTTTATCAGAGCCGAAAGCGATTTCATGGCAGGCGAAGATAGTTCGAAGTGATGTATGTCCTCTATTCCATAGACCCTTTTCACCTCTTCTTCGGGATCGGAGAAGTACCATTCGTCGATCACCTCAATGTATATACCGGGAAGCTTTTCTTTCACCTCAGGCTCGAGATCTTCCGGGCAGACGATCTCAGATACAGAGTAAGCTTTCATCAGGTCGAACACTTCCTGTTCGTCGGTATTCTCATAGATCAACACTTCTCCGGTGGAAACATCGCAGAAGACGGCACAGTATTTTCCATCCTCTTTGATGATGACAACCATGTAGTTGTTCGTCTCGCTGAGAAACTCGTCTTCCACGATGGCTCCAGGAGTCACAACACGCGTGACTTCTCTTCTGATGAGCTTCTTGGATTTGGAAGGTTCTTCCATCTGATCACAAATGGCGACTTTGTAGCCAGCCTCGACCAGCTTTTTCAAGTAGGTATTCAGCGCATGGTACGGTATGCCCGCCATGGGGGCATCTTGCCTCTTCGTGAGAACGATGTTCAAAACCTTCGAGACGGTCTTTGCGTCTTCGAAGAACGCTTCGTAAAAATCGCCCAAACGAAACAGAAGGATGGAATCTTTATACTGTTCTTTTATCTTCAAGTACTGTTCCATAAGGGGAGTCATTTTCATCGTCCCACCACCTTTTCCATTCTCACATGCGGGATGTTTGCTTCGTAGAATATCTCTCCCCTTGCTTTGTATCCAAGTTTTTCGTAAAATCCCTTCACCTGGATCTGAGCGTTCAACACGAGCCTTTTTGCTCTTCTCGATACGAGTTCTCTTTCTACTTCTTCCATGAGAAACCTGCCGTAACCCTTTCCACGCTCTTCCTTGAGAATTGCAACACGCTCTATCTTGAAAATCCCTTCGCCGATTCTTCTGATTCTGGAGACGCCCACGTACCTTCCACCCACTTCTAGGAGGGCGTGCAAGCTCTCCGGGTCTTTTCCATCCAGTTCATCTTCCTCTGCGACTTTCTGCTCTTCTATGAAAACTTTCCTTCTGATCTCCAGAGCCTTCTTCATGAGATCATCGTCGGCTTCGAAGAAGATCACGCGCACTCCCAATCACCTCTCAGGATATTTTAACTCCAGGTGGTAGAATTTTCAGGAAGGGGGATGAAAGGCATGCGTGTTTTTCTGCTTCTTTTGGCCACATCTGGTGTTGCTCTTTCTTCTCCACTTCTCCTTCTCTTCCAGGACCAAGCGGTCCTCATGAACGACGTATCCGTAGACGGTACCAGAACGTTTTCCATACCTCAAGGTTGGGATGTAATGGACGTTCTTGGAGCAAGTTCCTGGTACACGACTCCGGAAAAAAAGACCTACTGGGAGGACATCGTGAAGGGCAAAGCAGTGGAGATAGTGGACGAAGTACCGGAAAGCTGCGAGCTTGTCAGCCTCTCACCGCTTGTGCTGAAAAAAGGTTCAAAGTATTACCTCTACAACACCACGCTCGGGAAGTGGCTGGCGTTCGTGTATCGAGAACCCGAAAAAGCAGAAAAAAAACTCGTGGTGGAAGGGCAGGGGGAGATAACGATTCTTCTTCATTCCGATGGAAGCTGGAGAGCAGAGTACTATCTCCACGATAACCTTTTGATGGGAAATGTGTTTCTTTCTATTTCTGGCGTGAAAAATGCAGAGGTTTTCCTTGTGTCCAGTCCCCTCGAAGAAAACGTAGAAAAAGTTTTCTCCATCAGCAGAGCCCTTGAAGCCTCTCAGGAGCTCCCACCCGAGAGCTTTGAAGCAGAAGAAGTGAAAGTCTATCACCTGGGAGAGGTAGAAAATCTCGATAGATCACCAACCGTTGAGTTTATAAGAGTCACTCTTTCCAAGGTCAACGAGTACTACCTGTACGAGCTCAACGTAAACGAGAAGAGTTTCGACTACCAGATGACAACTTTCACGAAAGAGTTCAAAGCACCTGTAGATCTTCCAAAAGGTTTTGTTAACATCTTCTCGAAGATCTCAGGAGTGTACCTGATCGTTGGAAGAACGAGCATCGATGATACTCCAAAAGACACCAATCTGAAGCTTCCGGTTACATCTTCTTGGGACGTGCGTGTCAAAGGAGATCTGCTAGAAGAAAAAAAGTACAAAGATTTCTACGAGCGAAGCTGGAGAATAATCGTTCAAAATCTGAACGAAGAAAAGGCAAAGGTGAAAATAATTGTCCGTGGGAGAGGATTGAAAATCACAAGTAGCTCCCTCGAAGGATACAAAGCTTTTTCCGACCATGTTGTCTTTGAAACGACAGTTCCCGCATCCTCGGAAAGGGAATTCGAGTTCACTGTGAGGAGCAGGTGGTGAGGTTTGTTGAAGGCCCTGTTTAGCTTGCTTTTCGTTACATTCATCTGGGGTGCCACATTTCCCCTTCAAAAGATAGCGCTGGTGGGAGTCTCTCCCACCTTTTATATCGCCATTAGATTCATTATCGCATCTGCACTTTCCTATCTTCTGTTTGGAAAGGGAAGCTTCAGGTACGGAGTGATTTTAGGAGCTGTCCTCGGCGTGGCGTACACCACGCAGACGTGGGGGCTCACGCTCACTACGTCCACAAAGAGTGGTTTCATAACATCACTCTACATAGTGTTCGTTCCGATTTTTGCTTACTTCATAGAAAAGGAAGTCCCCACACTCTCTCAGATCGTTTCGTTTTTCGTCGGCTCGATGGGACTCTACATGATCTCCGGGAGAATCGATGAACTCAACTTGGGGGATCTTCTGACGGTTTTCTGTGCAGTGGGCTTTGCTCTCCATGTGGTGTTGATAACACGGTTCTCGAAACGAGTTGATGAAAAAGACCTTCTCTTTCCCCAGTTCCTTGTGGTCGCGATTTTCAATTTGATTCTGAGTCTGTTTTTCAGGAACTGGAGATTCAACTTTTTTGCGTTTGGGAGTGCTCTTTTTACAGCCGCGTTTGCCACAATGCTTGCCATTTACCTTCAGGCAAAATACCAGAAGGTGCTCGGAAATAACATATCGGCCCTCGTTTTTCTTGGTGAGCCCGTTTTCGCAGCAATCCTTTCCTATCTTGTCCTGAAGGAGACCCTGTCCCCAAGGCAACTGACTGGATCGTTCTTTCTTTTGGCTTCCATTTTACTTTCCAGTCTCGAACGTGTTAGAATAGTTCGTAGTACGAACCAACGAGGGAGGGATGAACGTGAAGGTACTTTTTAAAAATGCAACGATCTTCCCCATCTCTTCAAAACCTTTCAAAGGGGACGTTCTGGTTTCAGACGGAAAAATAGAGAAGGTAGGAGAAAACATCCAGGATCCCAACGCTGAAATCGTTGACCTGACCGGGAAATTCCTTTTTCCTGGATTCATAGACGCCCACTCTCATATCGGCCTCTTTGAGGAGGGAGTCGGTTACTATTACAACGACGGAAACGAGGCAACGGATCCTGTTACACCACATGTGAAAGCGCTAGACGGATTTAATCCACAGGATCCAGCGGTTGAACGGGCTCTGTCGGGTGGTGTTACCACCGTGATGATTGTTCCCGGCAGTGCCAATCCGATAGGGGGACAAGGAAGTGTTGTGAAGTTCAGATCCATCGTTGTAGAAGAGTGTGTGGTGAAAGACCCCGCGGGTTTGAAAATGGCTTTTGGTGAGAACCCCAAAAGGGTCTACGGCGAGAAAAAGAAAACTCCCTCGACGAGAATGGGAACTGCTGGTGTGATCAGAGATTACTTCATAAAAGTGAGAAACTACATGAAAAAGAAAGAACTCGCAGAGAAGGAAGGAAAAGAATTCATCGAAACAGATTTGAAGATGGAAATAGGTGAAATGGTCTTGAATAGGAAAATTCCAGCTCGAATGCACGCCCACCGTGCAGACGATATTCTCACTGCCATCAGAATAGCCGAGGAATTCGGATTCAACCTCGTGATAGAGCACGGAACGGAAGCTTACAAGATCTCCAGAATTCTTGCAGAAAAGAACGTACCTGTCGTTGTAGGTCCTCTTCTCACATTCAGAACAAAACTGGAATTGAAAGATCTAACGATGGAAGTCGTAGCGAAACTTCTGAAAGACGGTGTTCTCATCGCCTTGATGTGCGACCACCCAGTGATTCCCCTCGAGTTCACCACTGTCCAAGCTGCTGCAGCGATGAGATACGGTGCAAAAGAAGAGGATCTCTTAAAGATCCTGACGGTAAATCCCGCTAAGATCCTTGGTCTGGAAGACAGAGTGGGCACCATCGAAGCCGGAAAAGACGCGGACCTCGTGGTGTGGAATGGCCATCCGTTCGACATGAAGTCCAGGGTAGAAAGGGTTTTCATAGAGGGAACGGAGGTCTTCAGAAGATGAGGGGCCTCAGATCACGAGGCCCCCATCCACTCCTATCACCTGTCCTGTGATGTAGCTCGACTCGTCGGATGCAAGAAACAGGTACACCTGAGCTACCTCTTCGGGTTTTCCAAATCTACCGAGGGGTATCCTGGAGAGGGCCGCTTCTCTTGCTTTCTCAGAGAGCTTTTCGGTCATTGGTGTCTCTATAAAACCAGGCGCTACGGCGTTCACCCTGATGTTCCTTCCCGCAAGCTCCTTTGCCCATGTCTTCGTCATCCCGATGATACCCGCTTTGGTCGCGGCATAATTGGTTTGACCGGGATTTCCATATAACCCAACAACGGAAGAGGTGTTTATGATCGAGCCACTTCTCTGTCTGATCATGTACGGAACTACTGCCTGTGTCACGTTGAAAACACCCTTTAGATTCACATTTATCACTGCATCCCAATCTTCCTCCTTCATTCTCACGAGGAGTGCGTCTCTTGTTATTCCCGCGTTGTTCACCAGGACATCGATACGACCATACTTCTGGGCGATCCTCTCCATGACCTCTTTTACCTGTTCTCTGTTCGTCACATTAAGCACGTAGGATTCAACCTTCCCTGGAAGACCTTTTGCTTCCTCTACAAGGGTACTGAGATTAGTTTCAGACACATCGCATGCGGCCACAATTGCTCCTTCCTGAGCAAAAAGAAGGGAAGCGGCCTTTCCTATCCCACTCGCAGCTCCCGTGATCACACACACCTTTCCTTCAAGCCTCATGGATACACCTCCTTCAGGTCTTTTTAGAATTGTACCATGCACATCGACTTAAAGGAGTGTTAACAACCGAAAGTCTCAGTCGAAACACCATGGATCATGTGAAGGAGTATTATCTATCCGTATGTGAGGAGGGCGAGAGATGCGATCGTTTCTCGTGGGAGTTGCGTTCACGCTGATTGGCCTTTCGGTTTTAAAGGTTCTAGACACCTACATGGTTATTGTTAACGTCCAGCGCATAGAAAAAGAGAAATTAACAAACGATTTTTACTTTCGTTGTATTCGGCGACAACAAAAACTCCATCTCCACCTTTTCCAAACCGATAAGTGCAGTAGACGAAGAACCTGATGTTTCCTTTGCGATCAACACAGGTGATATGGTTTTTGATGGTTCTGTGTTCAAATGGGGATTGTATTTGAAGCAACTTAAGAAATTCAAAGTGCCCGTGCTCCACGTTCCGGGAAACCATGATCCAGCGGACAACCTGGGAAATTATTTGAAAATCTTTGGACCCCTCCACTACTCTTTCCATGCAGGGAATTCTTACTTCACAGTGCTGAACAGTGTGAACGAAGAACGTGTTGATTCATATCAATTGGCATGGCTGAAATGAGAACTTGAAAGATCCAGATCTTACAAGTACAGATTCGTCCTCATGCACGCCCGATATACGACCCCAGAGTAAAAAGGCAACCGGGGCACTCCATGAAAGACCTGAGGGATGCACTTACTCTCTTAGGCATTCTGAAGAAGTACGATGGTGTACCGTACATTATCTCAGGAGGAGCAGGAGTGGAGCTCTTCGATATCATCCTGAGCACTATTTTTATCACTTCATAAAGTCCACATCTCACCAGAGGGTGTAAGATATGAAGTAATAAAGCTTACTTCTGATTCCAATGTAGTTGATCAGGATATCTCGCGCTTTTTGGATTTGCACATACTCCTTCGTGCTTCGAAATTACTGGATAGTACTCTTTGGTACAGGTCTTTTCATGTTGAGCGCTGTCATCGTTTCCGGCAAAGAACAGGAAATAGCAGGTTTCCTGATGAGAAGAAGAGCCATCAGATCTGTGGTGAAGATCTGGAAATCCCTTGGAGGAAAACTCGGAAGGGGTAAGATATGAGTGGAGTACAGCGCGGAAGTCAGAGAGAGATAAAATATATCCAGGATACTCTCGAAGAACTGAAGCGAGAAGAATTCCTCAGGCTCAAACGCTTGAAAGAGAGAGTAACACGCTGGGGGAGGACCCTTCGTGAAACGCATTAAGATAGAAGAAGTTGTGAAAAATGGAAAGCAAATGATAGCGATCGCAAGGGAGAGCCCTTTTTATCCGGATGGGAAAGGAGGCCAACTTGGAGACAGAGGAAAGATCGGCCCCGCAAAGGTATTGAAAGTGAAAGAAAAAAACGGCTACATCCTCCACTATCTGGATTCCCATCTTGAACCGGGCGAATACGAGTATGAGATAGACCTTTCCAGACGAAAGGACATCGCCTGTCAGCACACCGCTCAACACATTCTCTCGGCATCCTTCTTGAAGGTAGCAGATTTAGAGACTGTAAGCTTCCACATGGGAGAAAAAATATCCACGATAGATCTGAACGCTCCTTTCATTCTGGATGAAGTTCTGGAAGAAGTGGAAAACCTGGCGAATGAAGTGGTGAGAAGTTGCAAAAAGGTGGAAATATTGGAGGTGGACCTGGAGAAAGCAAAAAACATGAACCTCAGGAAGATTCCTGAGGTGAAAGAAAAAATAAGAGTGGTAAAAATAGACGAATTCGACATCACAGCGTGTGGGGGATTCCATGTTGAAAACACCGGCGAAGTGGGACTTATAAAAATTATCGACACGGAGAAGGTCAAAAAGACGTTCACCAGAATTCATTTCGTTGCGGGAGAGCGTGCTCTGAGGGACTACGGAAACAAAGACAGACTGTTGAAATCTCTGACCAGAATTCTTACCACGTCTTCTCAGGAGCTAGAAAGAAGGGTAAAAAACCTGCTGGAGAGTGTGAAGGAGAAGAATTCGAAACTCGAAAGGTTAGCAGAACTTCACGCTTCACTCTTATCCAGAAATATGGTCCCGGAGAAGATCGGTCGTTTTGAAGTGTACGATTTTAGTGGCCCAGAAGAAGTTGGAAAGTATCTACCGAAATTTCTGGCAGACAGGCAAAACGTGGTCATTGTGCTGGTGTATCCCGATCGAGTCGAAATCGTCTCAAACTGGGTTGATTGCAGAAAGATTTTCGAGAAATTGAAGAAAGAACCAGGTATCAAAGGTGGGGCAGGTCAAAGAAGGGCCGTAATATCGGCAAGTTCTCCTTCAAAAGTTGTGGAGAAAATCAAGGGGATACTGAGATGGTTCTGAATTTCGTGGGCACGGGAAACCTCACAAGGTTCTTTTTGGAGTGTTTGAAGGATCGGTATGAATTGGGATACATCCTGTCTCGTAACATAGAAAGATCCATCAATATCACCGAAATCTACGGAGGAAAACCCGCCACACTGGAGAATCACCCTCTGTTGTGTGGAGTGGTTTTTATCATCGTTCCAGATAGATACATAGAAAGTGTGGCAAAGATTCTAAAAGTGAAAGATGGCGTTCTTGTGCACTGCTCTGGGTTTCTCGCCTCGGATGTCCTGAGAAGAGAAAAAAGAGCTTCACTTCATCCTAACTTTTCCTTTTCCAACCTCGAAAAAGCACTGAAGATGAAGGATCAAATTGTGTTCGGTATCGAAGGCGATGAAGAGGGGATTCATGTCGCTGTGGAAATCGCAAAGGCAATATCGGGAAAATACATCGTGATCCCACCGGAAAAGAAAAAAGCCTACCATCTCGCTGCCGTTGTCGCCTCGAACTTTCCTGTGGCACTCGCTTACCTTTCGAAGAGGATATACTCTTCCATGGGAGTGGAAGATCCAGACCACCTCATCTCCACTCTGATGCAGGGTGTTGTAGAAAGCATAGGAGAGATGAGTGTGGAGAGAGCACTAACAGGCCCTGTTCGGCGCGGCGACTGGGAAGTGGTGAGGGTCGAAAGAGAAGTGTTCAAAAAGATCTTCGGAAGCGCTCTCATCTACGATGAAATCGTTGAAGTGCTGAAGGAGGTGACAAAGGGTGAACGTGCAAAAGATAAAGAAGATGAAAGGTAAAGAAAAGATCGTGATGGTCACAGCATACGACGCTCCCAGTGCCAGAATAGCTCAGGACGCGGGGATAGACATCATACTCGTTGGGGATTCCCTGGGAAACAACATTCTTGGGTATGAAAATACCATTCCTGTGACGATGGAGGAGATGCTCATACATGTGGCAGCAGTCAGGAGAGGAGCACCGAAAGCCTTCGTGATCGCGGACATGCCGTTTCTTTCCTATCAAACTTCCCTGGAGAAAGCCATAGAAAATGCTGGAAAATTCTTGAAGGTAGGCGCAAACGCTGTTAAGATAGAGGGCGGGGAAGAGTTCGGTGAAGTTGTTCAGAAGCTGGTAGAATCGGGTATTCCCGTGATGGGTCACATCGGACTCACGCCGCAGTTCGTGAACCGCTTTGGAGGTTACAGAGTCCAAGGAAAGACGGAAAAGAGTAGAGAGTACCTTCTGAAAAGTGCCAGAGAACTGGAAAAAAGGGGAGCATTTGCCATTGTTCTAGAACTAGTTGTCGAAGATGTTGCGAAAGAGATCACAGAAAGTGTCTCCATTCCAACAATTGGGATTGGCTCCGGTCGTTTTTGCGATGGCCAGGTTCTTGTGTGGCACGACCTTTTGGGATTGAACCCGGATTTCGCACCGCGCTTCTCAAAAAAATACGCGAACCTGTACGAAACGATCCTGAAAGCCCTTCAGGAATTCAAAAAAGAAGTAAAAGAGGGCATTTTTCCATCCGAAGAACACGTGTTCACAGATAAATCTTAGGGAGGTGTATGCTCATGAGAAAGTTCCTAGCATTGATCCTGGTACTGAGCGCCCTTGTCGGTATTTCTCAGCAGTTCAAGGACGTTCCCGTGAACCACTGGGCCTACGAGGCAGTAACGGAGATGGCAAAACTCGGTGTGCTCACTGGAATGCCGGACGGTACGTTTCAGGGGAATTCCTACCTCACAAGATATCAGGCTGCAGTTGCGTTCTCCAGGCTCTACAAAATCCTGAAACAACCGTCCGCTGAGATTTCGGGTCTCATCAACAAGGTCAGCACACTCGAGGATCTTGTGAGTACCGCTTTGATGAAGGCTCAGAATCTTTCTGAAAACTTCGGGGGAATTACATCTGATCTTGAAACCCTTAAAAACGATGTAGCGAACCTGAAATCCACCCTTGTGGACCTCAAGAATCTTAGAATGGAGGTCATGAGTCAGGTCCAGAGTCAAACAGACGCTATCCAGAACCTCGATTCCAGGGTAAGCGATGTTCTCTCGAGGGTCTCCGCCCTTGAATCCAGAGGGTACGCAAGCAAAGACTACGTAGACTCCAAGGTGGCCCAGACCGTGTCAAGACTGAGCAGCCTGGAACAGAAAGTCGCAGCATTTGAAACAAAATCCGAAAATCTCGAAGCACTTCTGAAGAACACGGAGACCTCTCTCAAAGATTATGTAGAAAAGACGTTGAAATCTTACATGGAAACCTTCGATCAGAAACTCTCAGAAATTGCCGCTTCCATTGACGAGAAAAACACCGCCCTGTCTGGAGAGATAGGCAACCTCAAGGTCCTCGTTTCCAAACTCCAGGACGACCTTGAAACCCAGCAAAAGACAGCAAGAGCTCTTGACGCACGCGTGAGCGTTCTCGAAGGACAGGTCACGACGGTCAACAATCGTGTGGAGAACCTGGAAAAGAGAGTTTCTCAGGTTGAATCCTCCGTTGGTAAGATCAGTTCCCTCGAGAGAAGCTTAGGAGCGGTTACCGCAAGGGTCACCAAAGTCGAAGAAGAAGTACAGAGCCTCAGTCAAAGCAATACAGAGCTTTCTCAAAAAGTTGACGAGATTGTCTCCTCCAAACCCTGGATGGACGATGTGAACAGCGTGAGTGCCACTCTCAGCAAAAAGATCTCGGATGTTCAGACTATGGCCCTCGCGGGGGTTGCCATAGGGATAGTGGGTGTGATCATCGGATTCGTTGCTATGGGAAGCGGAGCGCAATAAACACCCACAACACGAACAAGGGGGGGGCGAAAGCCCCCTTCTTTTTTGGAATGGTATAATTTTTCAAGAAAAGGAATAGTCGAAGAGGTGAAACGGTGAGCGATTTCCTCTCCCCGGAAAGGACGGTTTATGACTCGGGTGTTCAGTTTTTGAGGCCCAAAAGTTTGAACGAGTTCATTGGGCAAGAGAAGGTCAAGAGAAAGCTCTCCCTCGCACTGGAAGCCGCAAAGATAAGGGGGGAGATACTCGACCATGTACTCCTTGCGGGGCCTCCTGGACTTGGAAAGACAACCCTTGCACACATAATAGCGAGCGAGATGCAAACAAACATACACGTAACGAGTGGCCCCGTTCTGGCGAAACAGGGGGACATGGCTGCCATCCTTACGAGTCTGGAGAGAGGTGATGTCTTGTTCATAGACGAAATACACAGGCTGAACAAAGCCGTGGAAGAGGTACTCTACTCTGCAATAGAAGACTTCCAGATAGATATAATGATCGGTAAAGGACCAAGCGCGAAGTCCATAAGAATAGACATACAACCCTTCACCCTTGTTGGGGCTACAACACGGAGTGGCCTTCTGAGTTCTCCCCTCAGGAGCAGATTCGGCATGATCTTGGAGCTCGATTTCTACACAACAGAGGAACTGAAGGAAATCGTGAAACGGGCTGCCAGACTGATGGATGTTGAGATCGAAGACAGAGCGGCGGAGATGATAGCAAAGAGATCCCGTGGCACACCTCGAATCGCCATAAGACTCACGAAAAGGGTAAGGGACATGCTCACCATAGAGAAAGCCGATAGGATCTCCGAGAAGATCGTTCTTAAAACCATGGAAGTGCTCAACATAGACGAAGAAGGGCTGGACGAGTTCGACAGAAAGATCCTGAAGACGATCATAGAGGTGTACAAAGGCGGTCCAGTGGGTTTGAACGCGCTCGCAGCCTCCCTGGGTGTGGAAACGGACACCCTCAGTGAGGTGTACGAACCGTACCTTCTTCAAACCGGATTTATCGCGAGGACCCCCCGGGGAAGGCTCGCAACGAGAAAAGCTTATGAACACCTCAAATACGAATTCCCAGAGGGTCGTCTTTTCTGAGGTGATACCAGATGAGGTTGAAAGAAAACCTGGAAGGCGTCATAGAAAGGATAAAAAACGCTGCCCTTCGATCAGGCAGAGATTTTTCAGAGGTGAAACTCGTCGTTGCCTCGAAATACGCCAGCATCCAGGAAATGGAAGAGCTCTTTCTTCTTGGGGTACGAAATTTTGGTGAAAACAGGGCGCAGGATCTTATTAAAAAAAGCGAGTACTTCAAAGGAAAATCCATTGTCTGGCATTTCATAGGGAGAATCCAGACGAACAAGGTGAAATACATAGTGCCGAGGAGTGAACTCATACACTCCGTCTGGAGAGTGGAAGAACTCGAGGAGATTGAGAAGAGGGCAACAAAGCTTGGCAAGATCCAAAAGATTCTGATCGAGGTAAACGTCTTTGGTGAGAAATCGAAAGCTGGTCTGTCTTTCGAGAATGTCGAAGAGTTCTTGAAGATCTGCCATAGGTTCGACCACATAGAAGTTTACGGATTCATGACAATGGCACCGTACGTTGAGAACCCCGAAGAGGTGAGGTGGGGGTTCAGAGAGCTCAGAAGGTTGAAGGATAAACTATCAAAGAGATTCAGCGGGAACATAAAATTGAAGGAGCTCTCTATGGGAATGAGTAACGATTTTGAGATCGCAATAGAAGAAGGTGCAACTATGGTCAGAATAGGAAGTGCCATATTCGAAGGGGGGAAATGAATGTTCGTGATAGCGAATCTGCTGAAGGCGATTGCAGTGACCCTCAGGAGTTTTATATACATAGAAATCGTTTCGATCGTGATCTCGGTGATCTTCAGTTGGGTCATGCCGTACCACTACCACCCCGTGAGGAGGTTTTTCGACGCCCTTTCCTCTCTTGTTCTGAACCCCATAAGACGGTTTCTACCTCCCATAGGATCAGTGGACATCTCGCCCATGATAGCGATATTCGTCCTTCTTTTCCTGGATGAATTCCTCGTTGAAACTCTTTTCGATCTGGCGGTGAGACTCTCGTGAAGATAGCGATCCTCTACAGAGAAGAGAAAGAGAAGGAAGGAGCACTGCTGAGGGAAAAACTCTCGAGAGAACACGAAGTCGTGGGCTTCCGAGAAGCAAGTGTGGCAAACGTTACTGAAGCCGATTTGATAGTGGTGGTCGGTGGAGATGGTACGATGCTCAGGGCAGCAAAGAAAGCCGCCGATGGGACTCCTCTGGTGGGGTTCAAGGCGGGAAGACTTGGCTTTCTCACGTCTTACACCTTCGAAGAGGTGGATCAGTTCTTAGAGGATCTGAAAAGGGGAAACTTTCGGGAAGAATTGAGATGGTTCATTCGTGTGGAGAGTGATCTTGGTTCACACCTTGCACTGAACGATGCCACTCTAGAAAGAGACCTGAGCGGAAAGATGGTGGAAATAGAGGTGAATGTCGAACACCACTCTTCTATGTGGTTCTTCGCCGATGGAGTGGTTGTGGCTTCTCCAACTGGTTCCACAGCGTACTCACTCTCCATCGGTGGGCCGATAATATTCCCCGAATGTGAAGTGTTAGAGATTTCTCCCATTGCACCCCAGTTCTTTCTGACCAGGAGTGTGGTGATACCTTCCAGTTTCAAAGTCACCGTTGAATGTCAGAGGGAGATCAATTTGCTGATCGATGGAACGATGGTGGGTAAGACCAAGAGGATGATCGTTCAGAAGGCTGAAAAGTACGTCAGAATCCTTCGGCCAACTAGATACGATTATGTGACGGTTGTAAGAGACAAGCTGGGTTATGGGAGGCGCGTCGAGTGAACAGGTTGTTGAGTGACAGAGTTGAGGAGTTCAAAAAGGGTGTTTTGAAAGCAGGATGGTTCATAGAGAAGATGTTTCGCAACTCAATATCTGCACTCATTGAAAGAAACGAGTCGCTCGCAAAAGAGGTGATCGCTGACGAAGAAGTCGTCGACCAGATGGAAGTGGAAATCCAGGAGAAGGCCATGGAAATCCTGGGGCTTTTTTCTCCCATTGGAAAGCATCTCTTAACCGTCACCGCTGGCATAAAGGTAGCAGAACTCATAGAAAACATCGCCGACAAATGCCATGACATAGCCAAAAACGTTCTCGAACTCATGGAAGAACCTCCTCTGAAGCCACTGGAAGACATACCTGCCATGGCGAGTCAAACCTCGGAAATGTTGAAATTCTCACTGAGAATGTTCGCCGATGTGAACGTGGAAAAATCCTTTGAAGTCTGCAGGATGGATTCTAAAGTGGACGATCTGTATGAGAAGGTCAGAGAAGAACTGCTTCTCTACATGATGGAATCCCCAAAGTACGTGAAAAGAGCCCTCCTTTTGCTTGAGATAGCCGGTCACATAGAGATCATAGCAGATTACGCTACGAACATCGTGGAGGTCTCCGTCTACATGGTCCAGGGAGAACCGTACAAGTGCTATCACGACGAACTCCTTCTTTTCAAAAAGTCCGGAGGGGTGCTGTTTGAAAATATTGATTAAGTATCTTCTGAGGCTATCTGTGATACCTTTCCTGATCGGACTGGGTGGTTTCATCATCTTCGTCAGCATTGAGATTCTCTATCAGCTCTCCGATTTGATAGTAAAGCACAGAGTTGGAATTGAAAAACTCTTTCTTCTCCTCTATTACTACCTACCCTACTTCATCGCAATGGGTGTACCTGTGGGCGTGCTGCTTTCCATCTTTTGGACCTTCTCAAAGCTCTCCGAAGACAGGGAACTCATGGCCATCCAGGTCCATGGTGTCTCCCAAAAGAACCTGATCGTTCCCTTTCTTCTACTGAGCATCTTTTTATCGGTGGGAGTCTTTTTTCTCAATGACCAGGTAGTCCCCATATACCAGTCCAAGGCCGAGGAAGCCATGTCGAGGTACGTTCTCAGAAAACCAGAAGTCTTTGTTGTGGAAAATGTGATCTCGAAGATTGGAGAAGACCAGTACTTCTACGTTGAAAAGTACGACGAGAAGACAAACACCCTCTGGAACGTTGTGATCTTCAAGTATGG
>NZ_JAGGZH010000084.1 GCF_021162145.1 Thermotoga sp. | reverse complement strand
TCCCATCTCTTCCGCCGCTTTAAGAATCTTTTCTCGCAATCGTTTGCTAACGCCTGGCTTGCCCGATAATGCGCGAGAAACAGTTGAAGGTGAGACACCAAACTTCTTTGCTATTTCTTTCAAAGTGACCCTTTTCAAGATATCACCTTCTTTACCTAAGTATTTATCGATTCTATTATAACCCAAGATAATGAGAAATCGAATAATATTCTCGAATAATCGGCGGTCAGGGCAGATAAACATCGTTTTTAGAGAAAAATCCAGCTTGACTTTGCTCAATGGTTAGTGATATATTTTTATTGCAAACGTTTGAGTTACAAAAAGGAGGTGTTGTTGTGAACCCAAAGTTTCAAACACCCTCTTCAGAAACTTTTGAACCATTTGGTCGACTGATACAACTCCCGTTGGAAAAACCAACAGTTGAGTACGATTTCCTTAAATACTGGCATAATCTTGAAGATATTTCCTCGCTTGAAATGAAAGAACCTGTGATTGGTTTTTTAGAGGTAAAAAGAAGAGATTTTATCTTGGAACAGATGGAAAGGCACTTATTTTCAGATGAGATTTTCATTCCACTAACTGGAATAGGAATCTTTCCAATTTGTCAACGTGATTGCGATCCTTTAAAGGATGCTTCTAAAATTACAACTTTTTTGGTAGACGGGGAAGTAGCTTTTCTGCTAAAGAAAGGAACATGGCATTGGGCACCTTATCCTCTCACCGATACCATGAAATTCTTGATAGTGGTTGACAGGAAAACAGTTGACAATGACATTCACGTGGTGGAAATAGCGCCATCCTTGTCACTAATGTGATGTTCACACTACTTCATGAGGGGGTGTTTTTATGAGGAAATACCTTTTGGCAATCTTACTGGTTGTCTTCACTCTGAGCACTGTGCTGATAGGCTATGAAACACCGCAGCAGGTTTCCAAGATGAAAGTCTTCTTCATAGTCAAGGCGAGTGAGTCTGAATTTTGGCAGATAGTACTCGATGGTGCAAGAAAAGCAGCTAAGCATTATGGTGTGGAACTCATCGAACAAGCACCAACCTCGGAGTCTGATGTGGCAAAACAAGTCTCAATACTCGAAACTGCCATCTCCATGAAACCGGATGCTATAGTTTTGGCTCCCACGGTTGCAGATGCACTTGTTCCGGGTATAGAAAAAGCAACAGCTATGGGAATTCCTGTTATCATCATTGACTCAGCTGCTAATACCGACAAATATGTGACTTTCCTTGCGTCTGACAACTACAAAATAGGACAATTGGCAGCAGATGAGCTAGCAAAAGCCATAAAAAAGAAATTCGGTGAGGCAAAGGGAAAAGTGGCTGCTTTCACTTTTATGTCAGGAGTGGGATCTTTGGAAGCCAGAATGAGCGGTTTTTTGGATAGAGTTAAGGACAAATATCCAGAAATCGAAGTAGTTACTGTGAGAGATGCGATGGGTAAGCAAGGTAACACTCTCAACATGACAATGGACGTTTTAACGGCTTATCCAG
Source organism: Thermotoga sp. (assembly GCF_021162145.1). Lineage (NCBI taxonomy): Bacteria > Thermotogati > Thermotogota > Thermotogae > Thermotogales > Thermotogaceae > Thermotoga > Thermotoga sp. Next base: position 1,174 of record NZ_JAGGZH010000084.1, on the reverse strand, counting down.
ATCTTAGGGGAATATTTGCCAACAACCAGTACACAGGGGATGAGGTTGTCCGTGCTCTCGATATGAGGGGTGTAAAGAATCTGGCGTTTGTCGCAGTAGATGCAGGACCACAGGAACTTTGGGGTCTCGAAAACGGTTATGTTGATGCTCTCATTCTTCAGAAGCCGTGGGTTATGGGATATGCAGGAGTGGCTTTTGCTGTTATAGCAAGAAACCTTCAACCTCTTGGATTTGAATTCCCGAAATTCATTGATACGGGAGTTGTAGCGATCGCCCCCGATATGCTGGGAAAGCCCGCTGCGGAATCCATTCTGGATCCTGTGAAGTTCTATAAGAACTGGTAATCAAAAGGGCAGGGAGGGGAGCTGCCCCCTCCCTGTGTTGTCAGGGAAAACTAGGGAGGTGTTTCAATGGAAGCAGTTCTCGAGATGAAGAACATAACGAAAGTCTTCCCAGGTGTTTTGGCTCTAGACAATGTCAATTTAAGGCTTGAAAAAGGGGAAGTTAAAGCACTGGTGGGTGAAAACGGAGCAGGTAAGAGCACTCTTATAAAGGTATTGACAGGTGCTTACACTCCAGATAGTGGCGAGATCAAGATATTTGGTCAAACTTTCCATAAGATGACCCCTATATTGTCCGAGCGACTGGGGATATCGGCGGTTTATCAGAATTTGATCCTAGCGGGTCACCTAACGGTTCTGGAGAACGTCTTAATGGGAATAGAAACTTCGTTCGCAGGCTTTCTGAGAAAACGTGAAATGGAAAAACGAGTGGAAGAGATATTGGAGAAGATAGGTTATAAAGGAGTGATATGGCCTTATCAGAGGGTAAAAGATTTGAGCGCAGCACAGCAGGGTATGGTGGCGATTGCGCGAGCTTTGTCAAGAAATGCGAGGATATTCATCTTTGATGAACCCACAGCTGTTTTGGCTGAGAAAGAGGTCAAAGAGTTATTCAGGGTGATAAGGCAACTCAAAGACGAGGGAATGTCAGTGATATACATATCTCATCGATTGGAGGAGATTTTTGAGTTGTGCGACAATGTCTTGGTCCTGAAGGACGGCAGGGTAGTTGGTGAAAAAAGCGTTAAAGAGACAACGGAAGATGAGTTGATAAGGATGATGGTAGGAAGAGAAGTTAGGAAAGATCTGTATGATCCTAACAGGGAAATAGG
>NZ_JAGGZH010000083.1 GCF_021162145.1 Thermotoga sp. | reverse complement strand
CGATCGGAGCCGGCGGGTTCTTTGGGACGGGCTACATGAAGGGAAGGGCAAATTTGATGGGGTACGTTCCTGTCTCGCACACGGATTTCATCGTGTCTGTCATTGGAGAAGAGTTCGGGTTTTTGGGAATTGTATTTCTTCTTGCGCTCTTTGGCCTTCTCTTCTTTGAGGTCTCAAGATGGATTTTGAACGTGAAGGACGAATACTGGGAGATCCTCATGGTTTCCTCGTGCGGGCTCGTCTGGTTCCATGTCTTCGAGAACGTTTCGATGAACCTGGGGTTTCTTCCCGTCACGGGAGTTCCTCTACCTTTCATCAGTTATGGCGGTACGTCCACCCTCATGTTCTCTTTCATTGCTGGCCTCATCCTGAAAGGAATAGCGGTGGCAAGGATCGAAAAGAAAGCTTGAAGAACCTCTTTTTTCCTTTCGAAGTCTTAGACAGAAAGGGGGAATGTTTATGAAAAGATTTTTCCTCTTGTCGGTGGTTCTGGTAGCCCTTGCGTCCTGTGTTCCTCTATCCTTTCTGGAAGAAAAACACGAGTTCATCGTGGAAGTGGTGGGAGATAAGTATCTGAATGATGTTAAAGATTGGTACCAGACATCTTACAGTGATTACTGGGTTCAGGAACATCCCGTGGTGGTTCTCTATTATGATGGCTCAGGACCTTACTCCGAGAGACAGGAGTTTTACTCGAAAGAAAAAGATTTCGTTGCCGCAGGCGGAGAGATCGTGGATACGAATAATCTGAAGAACAACTTAAACAAAACCTGGAGCAGTTACACACCGATCTACGATGTGGATGTGTGGTGGCAAGTCGACGCAGATGAGTGGCAGGCTCGCGTAAGGTCACTTTCACGTCTTGAGCTTGTTGACAACAAGGTGTTCTTAATGGAATTCAAGAAAAGTGATGAATACTTTCTTGTTCAATCTATAACGGAGCCGAGTCATGATTCAGAGAAAGATGTTTACCACCTTGGACGGCTCAAGAGAGACAGTATTCATGGTTTTGCAGTCTTCGTTCAGGAGGTACCAAGCAAGATAACTCTTGTATCAAACACGAAAATTCTCGGTGCGGAAGTTGTGTGGCCAGAATAACAGGGAGGTGTAACTCATGAGGAGATACTTGTTGCTCTTGCTTGTCCTCGCTTCGATTCTTTCTTTTTCGTTCAACATGAAAAATATCATCATCTTCCCCGAGAAACCATACTTCACCGTGGACGTGTGGCTCAACAAACCAGAAGGGTCCGTCTACAATGTGGGAGAAAGGATTGAAATTTTTGTAAAGCCTTCAAAAGATGCCTACATTCTGGTCTACGATATCAACGTCGATGGGAAAGTGACTCTCATTTTTCCGAACAAGTACGAGAGCAATAACTTCGTCAGGGCGAACACGATCAAAAAGATTCCGTCTAAATCAACCTACTCACTCAGGGTTTCTCCTCCTTACGGGAAGGAATTCGTTCAGGTGATTGCCAGTACAACCCCTATCCCCATCTTCAAAGAGCTAGAAAAGCTCGGCACGACGCGTATGTTTCCCACTTTGTCCAACAACGTGGAGGAGTACGTCCAGAAGAAGCTGAAACCGTTCCTTAGGGGTGAATGGGTCTCCGACACCACCTACTTCTACGTGGGAAAAGCCCCTTCTTTTGGAGCACTGATCGTCGAGTCTGATCCTCCGGGAATGACGGTCTACGTGGACGGCTCGTATAGAGGAAAAGCTCCTGTCACAATGACGGTAGATGAGGGAACGCACTACATAACGGTCTACTTTGAAAACTACACCTTTTACAAGGAAGTGTATGTGAGAGAAAATCAGACGGTACGTGTGATCGCCAAACTCCCACTCGCACAGCTTTCGCTCAGTTCTTCACCGAGCGGTGCGGACGTGTACATAAACGGAGACTACAGGGGAGAGACACCGCTAATGTTGAGTCTTTCACCTGGGGGCTACACCGTAACCTTCAGAAAAGAAGGTTACCGCGAAGAGACTCGCTACATCACCCTCAGCATGGGAGAGTCCCGATCCATTCACGTTGATTTGAAACCACTTCAGGCGACTTTGAAACTGAGGACGGATCCCAGTGGTGTGGACGTCTACATAGAGGGAAAGTACGTTGGAACAACTTCCGAAAACGGTCTGATCCTCGTTCTGGATCCTGGAACTTACAGAATAAGACTGGAAAAGGAAGGATATGAAACGGAAATCTTCATGGTGGAACTGGAAACCGGAGAAGAGACGAATGTGTTTAAAGAGCTCGAAGAAAAGGTTATTTTTTCCGAGGTCAGAATAGAGACACAGCCATCCAAAGCTACCGTGTATCTCAACGGATACTACCACGGCGAAACACCTGTTACCATTTACATTCAAACCGGCACATACGAGATCACAGTTGTCAAACCTGGCTACAGGACGATCGTCAGAACGGTGAGCTTCGACGAGAAAGAAGAATACCTCAAATTCATCCTGACCAAGATCGAATGATCGATGATAAAATGGTGATGAGGAGGGTTGAAGGATGGCAGCAACGGTCATGGTAGTGGACGAATCAAAGATCACCTTCCTGGCTGTGAAGAACGCCCTTGAGAAGGAAGGGTGCAGGGTTCTGTGGGCAAGAAACGGACAGGAAGCCATTTCGAACCTCCGTAGAGAACATGTAGACCTTGTTTTCGTGGATATCTTCGAAGGTGAGAAGAGCTTGAACCTGATAAGGGAGATACGTGAAAGTTTTCCTAACACAAAAGTCGCCGTCCTGAGCGCTTATGTTGACAAAGACCTTGTTGTCAATTCGGTGAAGGCCGGAGCAATTGACTACATTCTGAAACCCTTCAAACAAGACTATTTCCTCGGCAGGGTGAAGAGGATACTGTCTTCCCCTGGAATATCGAGGGTATCCGTTTCTGTCAGGAGAAACATCGAAGACTTAGAAATAACCCTGAGGTTCGAAGACATCGTGAGAAAGGAGATAAAACGCTGTAGCAGAGCAGGTGGGCACTTTTGTATCATGTACGTTAGATTCAACGGTATAATGAGAGATTACGAAGCGATCAAGAAGTTCTTTAGGGAGACAGACTACATCCTGCCGATCTCCGCCAGCGAATACGTCTTCGTTCTGACACTAACCGGCAAACATGGAATCACCGCCGTCACTAGAAGGATGAAAGAGAAGCTTTCACAGAGTTTTGAACATGCCTATGTGTGCTATCCAGACGACGGGAAGACCTACGAAGAGTTCATTCTTCTGTTGAAGAACAGGATAGCAGAGTTAGGGGGGAAGTGAGTTGAAGCTGATAGAATCTGTGCCGAACTTCAGCGAGGGGAGAAGAAGGGAAATCGTCGAGAAGATAGTGGCTGAAGCCGAAAAGTACGACAGAGTTTGGATCCTTGACTGGTCCATGGATGCGGATCACAACAGGTCGGTCGTTACGCTCGTGGGAGAGCCTGAAAACCTCGTAAACGCTCTCTTTGACATGACCAAAAAGGCGGTGGAGTTGATTGACTTGAGGAATCACACGGGGCAACATCCGAGAATGGGGGCGGCAGACGTCATTCCTCTTGTCCCTCTCTACAACATAACAATGGACGAATGTGTTCAATATTCGAAGATCCTGGGAAAGAGAATAGGTGAAGAGCTTGGGGTTCCGGTTTATCTGTACGAAAAGTCCGCCACACGCCCGGAAAGGGAGAACCTTGCGAACATCAGGAAGGGTGAGTTCGAAGGATTCTTCGAGAAGATGAAAGATCCCAGGTGGAAGCCAGACTTTGGGCCGGATCGCGTTCATCCCTCCGCTGGAGTAACGGCAGTCGGGGCCAGAGAATTTCTCATTGCCTTCAACGTAAACCTCGGAACTAGGGACGTGAGGATAGCGGAGAGGATAGCAAGGGCGATCAGGTTTTCGAGTGGTGGTCTCAGGTATGTTAAAGCGATAGGAATTGAGCTGAAAGAGAGAGGGATTGTGCAGGTATCTATAAACATCACCGATCACAAAAAAACCCCCCTGTACCGTGTCTTCGAGATGATAAAGATGGAAGCCGAACGTTACGGTGTTCCTGTTTTGAGTTCCGAAATAGTGGGGTTGTTTCCACTGGAGTCTCTCCTGAAGACAGTTTCGTACTATTTGAGAACGAATCTCAGCAGTAAAAAGGTTATAGAATCGAATCTGCTCGACATCCTGGTCAAGGAAGCTGGAAGATGAAGATAAGAATCGTTGTGGGTGGAAAGCTGGACGATTTCATAAAGATGGGGATAGACCATTACATGAAATTTCTCAGGCGATTTTGTAAAATCGAAATTATCGAGTTAAAGCGCGTTCACAGGGGAAACGTTGAGGAGATCGTAAAGAAAGAAACTGAGGAATTGAAAAAGAGGGTGTTACCCGGCAGTTTGATGGTAGTTATGGACAGAAGGGGTGAAAACCTCTCTTCAGGGGAGTTTGCCGGGTTTTTCAAAGAGGTTGAGTTGAAGGGGAAAGATGTCACAATCTTGATCGGTGGGCCTTATGGGTTGAGCGATGAGATATTCTCCGAGGCCCACCGTGTTTTTTCCCTGTCGAGGATGACCTTCACCCACGGAATGAGTGTCCTCATAGTTTTGGAACAGGTGTTCAGGGCGTTTAAAATACTACGTGGAGAGAGCTATCATTACTGATGGAGGTGGAACGGAAGTGGAAGACCCTGTCAGTAGTATATTGACACTCGGTCTTGAAGGCGTGCTTCTGGTTTTCCTGATCTATCTCTCCAACTTCTTCTCTTCCTCGGAAACCGCACTGACTCTCATGAGCAAGGTGAAGATCAAGGAATTCTTGGAAAAGAAGGAGGAAGAATCGGAAAAGGAAAGTTATATCCATCTCTTCAACAAATATCTCACAACGATCTTGATAAGTAACAACCTCGTCAACCTCTTTGCCTCGTCCATTTCCACCTTGATCTTTCTGAACCTTCTCAGAGGCATGAGTGAAGAGTTCGTAGCGGTGGTTTCCACTCTCTTCATCACTGCCATTCTGCTCATATTCGGAGAGATCACCCCGAAGGTCGTGGCGAGAGCCGAGCCCGAACGCATCTTCCACAGATCGATAGGAGCGGTCAGATCGCTCACTAAGATCTTCGATCCGGTCGGGAGAGTTCTGGTGAAGATCTCCGATGGTATCATCGCCCTGAGACACGGAAAGAAAGTATCCGAAGACCTGTTCATCACTGAGGAGGACATCGTCTCAATCGTCCAAGTCGGAGGCGAGATGGGGGTCATAGAACAGGAAGAAGAAAGGATAGTGAAGCGCGCCTTCGAGATGAAACAGATAGCCGTCAAGGAGATAATGACACCCCGCGTTGACATTGTGGCGATAGAGGAAAACCAGACAGTGAAGGATCTCATTGAACTGATAGAGGACGAGGGGTATTCCAGAATACCTGTTTACAGGGAGACTATAGACAACATCGTAGGGGTTTGTTACGCCAAGGATGTTCTTTCGATCCTGGCGGAGAAAGATTACGGAGAGGTAAAGAACATGAAGGTGAAGGATATAATGAGGAACGCTCTCTACGTGCCGGAGACCATGAACATAGATGAGCTTTTGAAGATCCTCAAGTCGAAAAAGATCCACATAGCGATAGTCGTGGACGAGTACGGTGGAACAGCTGGTATCGTCACTCTCGAAGACATAATGGAGGAGCTCTTCGGTGATATCATGGACGAGTACGACTACGACGAGGTGTCTGGTATAAAGGAGATAGGGGAAAAGACCTACATCGTCGATGGAAGCACTCCCATAAACGATCTGGAGATAGAGCTGAGGATCCAGTTCCCCCAGACGGAGTACGAAACGATAGCGGGGTACCTTCTTGAACACTTCAAGAGGATACCGAACGTTGGCGAGGAAGCCGTCATCGGTGATCTGTACTTCAAGGTGCTGGCAGTTGGTAAAAACAGAATAGAGAAAGTCATGATAAAGGTCCTGGAGGGGAGAAGAGATGGAACCGGAGAAACTGGTGGAGATAGCTCTGAGAGCTCGGGAAAGGGCGTACGCTAAGTATTCCGGGTTCAGGGTGGGAGCCGCCCTTCTCACAAAGAGCGGAAGGGTGTTCACGGGTGTGAATGTGGAGAACGCGTCCTACGGCCTTACCGTGTGTGCGGAAAGAGTGGCCGTGTTCAAAGCGATCTCTGAGGGTGAAAGAGAATTTGTTGCGATTGCCATAGCTTCTGATTCCTCTGAGAAGACGGTACCCTGCGGAGCCTGTAGACAGGTGCTCTACGAGTTCTCCGAGGATATGGATGTGATCATGGCGAACAGGAACAGAGACTATGAAATAGTGAAGCTGAAGGACCTTCTACCGAAGGGATTCAAACTGGGAGGTGAGGAGCATTAAGTCAGGGTTCGTCGCACTGGCCGGAAAACCGAACGTTGGAAAGTCCACTTTCATAAACACCGTTTTTGGCAGGAAAGTTGTGATCGTATCCGATAAACCTCAAACCACCAGAAACAGGATAAACTGTATCTACACCGACGATGACGCACAGATCATATTCGTGGACACCCCGGGCATACACAAGCCACTCCATCGTCTTGGAGAGTACATGGTGAAGGCCGCTGTTCAGGCTCTCAAGGGGGTGGAACTGGTACTCTTCATGCTCGATGCCGCCGATGGATTCACAAAGACAGACGAGCGCGTGGCAAACATCGTAAATGAATCCAAAACCAAGACCATTCTGGCAGTGAACAAAATAGACGTGGCGGGAGAAGAGAAGGCAAAGTCTGTGGGCGAGCTGGCGAAGAGCAGAGTGGAGAACATCGTTTCGGTGCACTACATCTCCGCTCTGAAAGGAATCGGTGTTTCGGAGGTCCTGGAGAAGATAAAGGAAGAGCTCCCGGAGGGTCCACAGTACTATCCGGAGGATATGGTAACGGACAGACCATTTTCTTTCATGGCAGCCGAGATCATAAGGGAGAAAATCTTCCACCTCACCCACCAAGAGGTACCCCACTCCGCGGCGGTGGTAATAGAGGAAGTGAAAGACAGGCCAAACGGGGTCCTTTACATTCGAGCAACCATATACGTAGAACGTGAATCACAGAAGGGAATTCTCATAGGAAAGGGTGGAAGCATGATAAAGAAAATAGGCACGCTGGCTCGAGAGGAGATCGAGTTCCTCGCTGGGAGGAAAGTGTTCCTCGATTTGAACGTGAAGGTGAAAGAAAAATGGAGAGAAAAGGACTTCATAATTCTTCAGGAAATCGGCCTGAAACACGACATCAAATGAACGAGGTGATTTCTCGTGAGATGTCCCGGTTGTGGGGCAAACATACAGTTCGAAGATCCCAAAAAACCGGGGTACATTCCAAGAGAGGTTTTTGAAAAAAGACTTGAAGAAGGAAAGGAAATCCTGTGTCAGCGGTGTTTTCGAATAAAACATTACGGCAAACTGGAACCCATTGAGTACGATTGGGATTTCAGAAACCAGTTGAAATCTTACCTCGGTGGTTTCGATGTGGTCCTGTGGGTGATCGATATCTTCGATTTCGAAGGTACGTACAGAGAAGACATAGCAAGCCTGTTGAGAGGAAAAGACGTCGTTTACGTGATCAACAAGCTCGATCTCCTTCCCAGAGCGGTCACGGTGAAGGAAGTGAAGGAGTGGGTGAAGGGAAGAATAAAAGTAAAGGATCCTGAAAAGATAAGGATAGTGAGTGCTGAGAAGGACTACGGTTTGAAGTCACTGGTGAAACTGCTTGCACGGTTGGCTGACAAGGCACTGGTGATAGGAGTGACGAACGTGGGGAAATCCTCTCTTCTGAACAAGATATGCACCCACGAGAACACCATCAGCTCGTTTCCAGGAACGACCCTTGGAATACTGAGAAGGAAGGTGAAGAGCGCAAATCTGTATCTTTACGATACTCCCGGTATCATGACGAAAGACAGGATGCTTGACCTCCTGGATCCGGAGTGTCAGAAAACGATTTTACCAAAGGAAGAACTTTCCCGGAAAACGTTCAAACCAGAGAAGAACAGAACGATCTTCATGGGAGGATTGTGCCGTTTTGACATCGACTACGAAACAGAGAGAAGACCCATATTCTTGCTTTTCTCTTCCAGAGAAGTCACTTTCCACGAGACGAAAAGAGAGAGAGCGGATGAACTGATGAGGAACAGACTGGGAGATCTTTTGAAGCCACCTTGCTCAAAGGCAAAGTACGAAGATTTCAAGTGGAAGAAGGAGAGGTTCGTTCTGAAAGAAGGGGAAGAACTGATGGTGGCGGGACTGGGGTGGTTGAGCGTCAGAAGAGGACCCCTGACAGTGGAAGTTACCGTCCCGGAAAACGTGAAGCTCGTTGTGAGAGAAGCCCTGGTGAATCCAAATCGTTAAGCAACAGGAATACCTCTTTTTTTTGCCAGATCCTCCAGGATCTTTCTTTCCTCTCTTGAAAGGCTCTTTGGAATTTCAACGTGTACGTTGACAAGGAGATCACCTCTCCTGCCGTATTCACTCGGTAGACCTTTCCCCTTCAGTCGGAAAACCGTTTCGGGCTGTGTTCCAGGTGGTATCTTCAACATGGTTGTTCTACCCTCGGGAAGCGGGACTTCGATGGTCGTTCCCAAGATCGCCTGGAGGTAATCTATCGTGATGTCGTATACTAGATCTTTTCCGGATTTCCTGAACCTGCTGTCGGGTCTCACTCGTACAGTGATCACCAGATCACCGTAAGGCCCTCCATAATAACCCGCGTTACCCCCGCCGGGTATTCTCAGACGCGCACCGTCTTCCACGTTTGGTGGTATTTTTACCGTTCTTCGCACCTTTCTCAAAACCCTTCCACTTCCTCTGCATTCGTGACACAGATCGCGAGGAACTTTACCTGTTCCACCACATTCGTCGCAGGTCCTTTCACTGACGAAATATCCAAAGAACGACCTTCTCTCTTCTCTGATCCTTCCCGTTCCACCACAACGAGGACAATCAATGTATCCTGAATTCGGCTCCACACCTGTTCCACCACATCTTGGACACGTCTCATACCTTTCGTACTCGATGGGGATCTCCACTCCGTTGATCAAGTCGGAGAGACTTACCTCTACGGTGTAGTGTATGTCTTCTCCCTTTCGGGCGTATTCTCTCCTCTCCCTTTGACGGGACTCTTCACCGAAGAACACGTCGAATATGTCTCTGTTGAATATGTTTTCAAACTCCCTGAATACGTCTTCGAAGAAGCCACCACCGGTTTCTGCTTCGTGGCGAATGGGTTGTTCTCCCACGTATCCAAAACGATCGTACATGGCTCTCTTCTGAGGATCGATGAGGACTTCGTAAGCTTCCTGGATCTCTTTGAAGCGCTGTTCAGCCTCTTTTCTGTTCTCCGGATGCCTATCGGGATGCCACTCTTTCACCAATCTTTTGTACGCCCTTCTTATTTCTTCCTGTGTGGCGTTCCTTGGAACGCCGAGAATTTCGTAGTAATCTTTCCTTTCTCGTTTCATAAGGAATCACTCCTTTTTACTAGAAGATTCCTCTTCCTTCTTTCTCGGTTTCACAGCCACCTTCACTTTCGCCGGTTTCAGAACCTTCCCATGGAATTTGTAACCGTTTTCCACCACTTCGAGAACGGTGTACTCCTCCACATCGTCCGTTTCGACCCTTTCAACTGCCTCGTGTTCGAACGGATCGAAGGTCTTGCCCACTTGAATCTTCACAAGTCCCTCTTTCTCAAGGGTGTTCAGGAGCTTCTTGTAGATCAACTTCACACCCTCGTAGAAGGATTTTCTGTGCTCTCCTTGGTTCAAGGCCCTTTCGAAGTCATCGAGTATGGGAATCAGTTTTGAGATGAGATATTCATTTGCGTTCCTTATGAGTTCTCTTTTCTCCTGGGCAACCTCTTCCCGGTAATTTTCGTACTCGGCCTTCAACCTTTTAGCGTACTCCTCGAGCTCTCTGTATTTTTCTTTCAATTCTTCACATTCCTGGGAAAGGTTTTTTCTTTCTTTTTCAGACATTCTATCACCTCCTGGCCGCCGAAGTGAAATATTCTGAAAGTCGATTCAGCACATAGCTAAAGATTTTGTGGTTCCTGTCGTACCTGGTGACTTTCGAGGTGAAGAGATGAACACTCCCGATCGGTGATGGGCCTTTGTAATATCTACCGGAGAAAACGGCAAACTTTTCCAACTTTTTTTTGCCGATCTCTTTTCCTATCTTCACTGTCACATCTTCATCATTCTTTACCAGGCTTTCCAGAAACTGGTAGTCCTTGGTCTCTTCTAAAAGGTGCTTTATGTCTTCCAAAGAAAGTGCTTCATCCTTCAAAAGATTTTCAAAACCAACGTCCATGTATCTTTCCAGTTTTTCGCTTATCACAGACTCTATTAGTTTGAGAATACCACTCCCTCTGAGGATTTCCACCTTTCCAGTCAGTACATCTCCTATGGTTTTCCCTTTCAAAAGAAAATTCAGCTGTTTTTCTATCCCTTCCCAGTTCAAATTCTCATGGGTTCTGATGGGAGTGATCTTCGATATACCGAGTTCTGTCAGCATGGAGAAAATCAGGTAGTCTTCAGATACCGGTATGAGCATCACTCTGAGTATTTTCAAATCCCTGGGATTAGGTCTTTCTATGAGCGCATACCCTTCACTCAACCGGGCAAGGAGACTCCCAGCCAGAAGCAGAACCTTTTCTGGGTCTGCAAGCGGGATGGATTTGAAGGTATCCACTTCCAGGTTCAGTTCTTCAGTTTCCTTTGAGAGTTTCACCATTTCCTCGTAGTAGAATCTGAGTCCTTTATCCGTTGGAACTCGGCCTGCAGAGGTGTGCGGTTGGTATATGTAACCAAGGTATTCCAGTTTCTTCATATCATTTCTTATGGTAGCGCTGCTAAAATTTATATTGCTTACCTCGAGAACTCTCTGTGAACTGACTGGTTTTCTGTTTTCTATGTACTCTTTCACTATGCAGTAAAGTACTTTTCTTTGCCGATCGTTCAGTCTTTTCTGGAATTTACTCTTGTTCGAGAGTCTTCTCATTTTTAGCACTCCTTTCTTTCGAGTGCTAATAATAGTTTAGCACACATCTTGGGAGAATTCAAGGGCGTGAGAGAAAACGAAGGACTTGATTTCCAGATGAAAAATTGCTACCATATTATACAGGAGCCGAGGTGGCGGAATGGCAGACGCGGCTGACTCAAAATCAGCTGGGGGATAGCCCCGTGCGGGTTCAAGTCCCGCCCTCGGCACCAGAAGGGGCTCCATGAGCCCCATTTGTTTTTAATGAGGGAGGTTGATCGATGACCAAAGTTGTGAAAGTGAATCCCGTCTTTCCCAGCGAAGAGTCTTTGAAGGAAGCGGTTGATCTTCTGAAAGGAGGAGAGGTCGTTGTTTTTCCAACAGAGACTGTTTACGGAATAGGAGCAGACGCTTACAACGAGAAGGCGTGTAGGAAGATCTTCGAGATCAAGGGAAGACCTGCGGACAACCCTTTGATAGTCCACATATGTTCCTTCTCGCAACTCGATGAAGTGGCGAGCGGATACGAATCTTTCATCGACTTCCTGAAGAGGTTCTGGCCTGGCCCTTTAACAGTCATACTCCCAAAAAGATCTCAACGGATCCCCCCTGTGGTTACCGCGGGACTTCCCACGGTGGCTGTGAGAATGCCGGCCCATCCGGTTGCATTGAAGTTGATAGAAATGCTGGGTGATCCCATCGCTGCTCCAAGTGCGAATCTATCTGGAAGACCCAGTGCGACGAACGTGGACCACGTTGTAGAGGATTTCATGGAACGGGTGAGATTGATACTAGACGCGGGAAACACACTGTTCGGCCTGGAGTCTACCATAATAGATCTATCCAGGGAAAAGCCCCTTCTTTTGAGACCGGGACCTGTAGAGATCGAAAGATTGAAAGAGATCTTTCCAAGCCTTGTTGTACCGGATTCTGTGAAGAAGGGTGTGTTCAAAGGAAAACCACTGGCACCGGGTATGAAATACCGCCACTATGCACCTTCAAAGCCGTTGGTACTCGTGGAAAATCTCGAGAAGATGGGAAATGTTCTGGAAGAATTTCCCAATCACGTTGTGATATGTGTTGAAGAGAGGAAGGATCTGTACAATGACAGGATTGTTATGGGCTCTTTGAAAAATCCCTACAGCATAGCTCAGAACATGTTCGCGGCCCTCAGAGAAGCAGAAAAGAGTGGAAAAAAGTATATAATTGTTGAGGGACTGGAGGAGAGGGGAATACTCCTCGCAGTGATGAATCGACTGAGAAAAGCAGCCTCCAAGATTGTGAGGTGAACTGTTTAGATGGATAAAACCCAGGGACGAACTGATAAGTTGCTTTTGCTTCTTTCTATATTGATAATGGAGTTTTCCAATGCGAGAGAAGAGAAAGACGTTCTTCTCAGTTTGTTGAACCTCGTGAAAAAAGTCGTTGATGTGAGTGATCTGGTTCTAATCGACGAAAACAAACAGGTCGTGCTGGGAGGAATCCTGGATGTTTCAAAATTTGAGGAGTTCATAGACTGGTCCACAAAACAAGCGTCTCCTGCTTTCGTGGAGGAGATGGGGAAGTACATTGGGATCATTCCCCTGGTCAAACTCGATAGGTCCTTTGGAAGCCTGATAGTCTTCATGGATCATCAACCTTCAATGGAAGAGATGGAGATCTTCAGGATTTTTTCATTCCTTTCCGCGATTGTTCTAGAAAACATCAAGCTTTATCGTGAACTAGAAAAAACTTATGATTACGTGAACACCATTCTCAACAACCTTCCAGAAGGTATCTTTGTCTACTCGGGTGGGACAATACGCTTTCAAAACGAAAGGTTTGGAAAAGAAAACTTTCCAGAGAAAATCGTGAAGAAAGCGATGGAGATTTCAGAGGAGGCGATTTCACTTGGAGTGCAGAGAACAGGAGAAATCGAATCTGGAGACGAGTATTTTTCCATCACTTCCATACCATTGCTTTACAACGGTGAAATCCAGGCTCTGACGATTGTGGAAAACATCACGGCATCGAAAGAACTCGAAAGGTTAAAACGCATAGACAGGATGAAAACGGAGTTCGTTGCGAATATATCCCATGAACTCCGGACTCCTCTGACTGCTATAAAAGCTTACACGGAAACCATGTACAACAGCCTGGAAGAGCTCGACACGGATACTTTGAAGGAATTTCTGGAAGTGGTGCTGGATCAGAGCAATCATCTTGAAAGCCTCCTCAATGAACTCCTCGACTTTTCTAAACTCGAGAGAAAGGCGCTGCAGATAAAAAGGGAAAGAACCAACATTTGTGACTTGGTAGAAAGCGCCGTAAGTGCTATCAAAGAATTTGCATCTTCTCGGGGTGTGAGAGTATTTTTCGAGAAGAGGATTCCCTGTGTTGAGGTAGAAGTCGATCCAAAGAGAATGAAACAGGTTCTCTTGAATCTTCTGAGCAATGGTGTGAAGTATTCGAAAAAGGACGAGCCGGAAAAGTACGTGAAGATAGTGCTCGACGGGAACAAAGATGGGGTTCTCATCGTTGTGGAGGATAACGGTATAGGGATACCAGAACACGCCAGGGAGAAGATTTTCGAGCAGTTTTACAGGGTTGATTCTTCTTTAACTTACGAAGTTCCCGGAACGGGTTTAGGACTTGCCATCACGAAAGAGATAGTGGAATTGCACGGTGGGAAAATCCGGGTTGAAAGTGAGGAGGGGAAGGGGTCCAGGTTTTTCGTATGGATCCCGATTGACCATGGCATTGAAGCTGATCGACAAGATACTTGAGGGTATTGACAAACTTCCATCTCCAAACATTGTTGTGCAGAGGATAGTAGCTGTGTGTTCAAAACCGGATGCTTCCTCCTCGGAAGTGGCTAACACTCTCATGATGGATGCGAGTCTCAGCGCCAGGGTTTTGAAACTCGCAAACTCTGCTTATTACGGTATTCCACGGAAAATAACAACCCTGAGCGAAGCTGTCATGATCCTGGGATTCAAAACTGTGAGGAACCTCGCTTTGAGTGTTTTCACGTATGATATGGTCTTCAAGAACAGATCCTCCAGTGTCGACAGAGAAAGACTTTGGGAACATTTCATTGCAACGGCCGTTGCTTCAGAAACTGTTGCGGAAACAGTTGGTTATCCGTTGAAAGAGGAGATCTTCATAGCGGGGCTGCTTCACGATATAGGAAAGGTGGTTTACGATTTTCTCCTCTCCGAAATCCTAGAGATGGAGGTCAAAATCGCCCAGAAATTGAAAAAGAACCTGATCGAAGTGGAAGAAGAGCTTGAGGTCCCTTACCACACCGAGGTTGGGGCAAAACTTCTGAGAAGTTGGAATTTCCCGGACCTCCTTGTTTATTCCGCAGATTATCACCACAACGTTAACGCGAATCCTAACGAGCTGTTTCTCAATCAGGTGTCGATGGTTCACATCGGAGACGTTCTGGCAAACCTCATGATAAGGGGTGCGTCTCTTTCTTGGGGAGATCCCGTTCTTTCCCCTTTCGCTCTGAATGCACTCAGGCTGAAGCCCCGAGTTGTTCTGAAAATTCTTGAGAGATCCAAGAAGAAGTATGAAAGAGCAAAGGAATTTTTGAAGCTGGACTAGGAGGTGAGAAGAATGCATCCGATCTATAGAAAGGCAATGCTGGAATCAGAGATACAAAAGCTTTTAACTGAGGCTCTTCGACAGTTGAGAGACCCGCGTTTGAGAAAAGAGTTTGTGACCTTCTCCCGAGTTGAGCTTTCAAAAGACAAGAGATACGCTGATGTTTACGTCAGTTTTTTGGGAAAGCCTGAAGAACGAAAGGAAGCGGTGGAAATATTGAACAGAGCGAAAGGCTTTTTCAGAACCTATGTAGCGAAGAACCTGAAACTCTACGTTGCCCCAGAGATACGTTTTTACGAGGACAGAGGAATAGAGGCGAGTGTCAGGGTTCATCAGCTGTTGAACCAATTGGGATTCGATCCGTTCAAGCGTGAGGAAGAGGGGGAGGTCAAAGAATGAAGCACGGAATCTTCGTGGCGTACAAACCGAAAGGACCAACTTCGCACGACGTAGTGGATGAAGTACGGAAGAAGTTGAAAACGCGGAAGGTGGGCCATGGTGGGACCCTGGATCCTTTCGCCTGCGGTGTCCTTGTCCTGGGTGTGAACCAGGGAACACGGATTCTTGAGTTTTACAAGGATCTGAACAAGGTGTACTGGGTGAAGATGAAACTTGGTTTGATCACAGAAACATTCGACATAACGGGAGAAGTTGTTGAAGAAAGGGAATGCAACGCTACGGAAGAGGAAATAAAGGAGGCCATCTTTTCTTTTGTGGGGGAGTACGACCAGGTTCCTCCAGCTTACTCTGCCAAGAAGTACAGAGGTGAGCGACTCTACAAACTGGCAAGAGAAGGCAAAATCATAAGACTTCCCCCGAGGAGGGTGAAGGTCTTCAAAATTTGGGATGTGGTGATAGAAGAGGAGGTCGTTTCGTTCAGGGTAGAAGTTTCACCTGGAACTTACGTGAGGTCTCTTTGTATGGACATCGGGTACAAGCTAGAGTGTGGGGCCACCGCTGTGGAGCTCGTGAGGGAAAGGGTGGGACCGTACACACTCGAAGAGAGCCTGAACGTCTTTGAGGCAGCACCGGAAGAAATAGAAAAGAGAGTGATTCCAATGGAAAGATGCCTGGAGTGGCTACCCCGGGTGGTGATCTACCAGGATTTTGCCAAAAAGATCCTCAGCGGGTCTCAGGTGTTTCTAGAGATGTTGAAGGAGTGGGGAGAGTTCAAAAAAGAAGATACGGTGAGAGTGTTCGATGAAGTGGGAAACCTCCTGGCACTCGCGGAGGCGGAAAGAAACTCCTCTTTTTTGTACACGCTGAAGAGACAAAGAAGAAACGAACGAGTTTTGAAACTGAAAAAGGTTTTCAACATGGGGTGAAAGAATGATCGTCAGCATCGGAGTTTTCGATGGAGTACACGTTGGACATCGTAGGGTTCTCGAAAAGCTCAGAGAAGTGGCCTTTTCAAAGAAGATGTCAACACTTGTGTTTACCATTTCCCACCCTCCTGAATGTTTTTCACCCGATTTTCCGGGACTTTTACTACCAATAGAAGAGAGAGTGAGAATTCTCTCGCTATACTCGAGGGTGGTCGTGCTCGATTTTTTCCAGATCAAAGATCTGTCACCGAAACAATTCCTCGAGAAATACATGTCGGGTGTCTCTGGAGTGGTCATCGGGAAAGATTTCAGGTTCGGAAAGGGTGCAAAAGGAGACGCCTCCTTTTTGAAGAAAAGCGGCTTGGAAGTGTACGAAGTGGCTGACACGATTGTCAACGGAAGAAAAGTGAGCAGTTCTCTGATCAGAAAGCTCGTCCAGGAAGGAAGGGTGGAAGAAGTTCCTCTTTATCTTGGCAGATACTATGAGATAACAGGGATCGTTTACAGGGATAGACAGTTTGGAAGAAAGTTGGGGTTTCCAACTGCTAACATCGACAGAGGAAAAGAAAAACTCGTGGATTTGAGAAACGGAGTGTACCTTGTAAGGGCGCATCTGCCAAATCGGGAAGAAAAATTCGGCGTCATGAACGTGGGTTTCAGACCCACCGTGGGCGATTCCAAACGGGTAAAGTACGAGGTTTACATACTGGATTTCGAGAAAGATCTGTACGGTGCTCATCTGAAAGTGGAGGTCTTGAGGTTCATCAGGCCAGAGAAAAGGTTCGATTCAATCGAAGAGTTAAAAACTACGATTGCTCAGGATGTTGAAATCGCAAAACGATTGATGGATGATATAATCAATTCGAAGTGATCTAAAAGGGGTGATACTGAATGAGAAAATTGACTTACACCGCCATGTGGCTTGCCGTTGGAGTTGCCCTTGCCTATCTTTTCCACCTGGTGAACCTTGGTAGGATGTTCCTGCCGCTTCATCTGGTAGCCATGCTCGCTGGAGCGACTTCTGGGGCTCTCATAGGTGGAATCGTTGGGGGACTCTTGCCAATTCTGTCATTTCTGACCATGGGAATGCCGCCTTTCCCAATGTTCCTGTTCATGGTTCCCGAGGTTTTCGTGTACGGTTTTATCCTGGGGGCGACGAAGGAGAGGAACATATTCCTCAGGATCATCATGGCGATACTCGCAGGTAGACTGGTTTATTCGGTGTCTTACTACGCTATAGGAGCGCTCATTGGGATAAAACTTCAACCGGTCACTTCGATACTTTTGAGCTTCACCACAGGGATTCCTGGTATCGTGCTTCAACTCGTCCTGGTTCCACTCGTCTACAGAAGACTTCAATTGATACTCGAGAAGGGAGGAAAGGAGAATGCCTGAGATCATCTACGCAGCAGCACCAGGTGCTTCGAATGGCAGCACTTCGGCCCCAGCAAGCAGTGGCTGGGGAAGTCTCCTCTTCATGCTTATATTCTTCATAGCGATCTTCTACTTTCTGATAATCCTCCCACAGAGGAGGAGAGAAAAGCAGTTCCAGCAGATGCTGAGTCAGTTGAGGCGCGGCGACGTGGTTGTCACGGCGGGAGGTATCGTGGGAAAAGTTATCGATATCAAAAAGGACACCATCAAAATCAAAACAGCCAATGCCACCGAACTGGAAATCACAAAGAGAGCCATATCTACTGTCATAAAGGAGAAAAATCAGGAGGGATAATCGATGAGGGGTGACAGGGTAAGGTTTGTGATAGTGTTGATTGTACTGGTTGGAGCTCTATTGGCCCTCTTCTGGCCCAGCAAGAAAGGATGGACGTCCAATATTCGCCTTGGGTTGGATATAAAGGGCGGTGCAAGGATAGAATATCTTGTCGAGGTGGAAGAGGGGACGGAAAATCCTTCTGATGTGGTCGATGATGTGTGGACCATCTTGAGGAACAGGCTCGATGCAGCCGGGTACACCGAAGCATCTGTAAAGAAGGTGTTCCGTGAGAACAAATCCTATATAGTCGTGGAAATACCCGGTGCGACCGACACCGTTCAGGCTGAAAGGCTCATAGGTTCGACAGGAGTGCTTTATTTTGCTCAGGTCCTGGACGAATACAACGGTGAAGATCCGTACAAGGTACCAGAGCTCTCTTTCGAAGCCAAGAGAGAAAAGGCAACGTGGCTCAAAGGAAGGAATGGAAAGTGGTATCTCGTGAAGAAAGAGATAATGGGAAGAAAAGATCTCGTCCTTGAGGCACCGCGGATCGTTTATGCCAGACCAGAAGTGGAAACAAGAACAGGAAGATACGGTTACAAAGTCTCGTTTGAGCTCGCCAAGGAATACGTGGAAAAGTTCAAAAAGATCACCCAGGCTCTCTACGTTCCTGAAGGAACCTACGACCCAAAGAGGAGGCTTGCGATTGTTTTGGACAACGTCGTTCAGTTCGCTGGACAAGTCGTTGCCATCATAACCGATGGGAAGGCCGAGATAACCGGGAATTTCTCCCTCGAAGAAGCGAAACAGCTTGCCGCCATTCTAAGAAGTGGTGCTTTACCTGCCAGGCTCGTGAAGACTTCGTCCGGTTGGGTGGCTCCGCTTCTTGGCCGTGATGTAGTCGACGCTTCTTTGAAGGCGGGGATAGTAGGTCTCATTCTCGTTCTTGCGTACATGCTGATCTATTACAGAACGATGGGAATCGTAGCAGACCTTGCTCTCATCTACAACACGATACTGCTCCTTGGTGTGATGGCGGCCGGTAAGTTCATACTCACCCTCCCCGGTATAGCCGGTATCATCCTCACCATCGGAACAACAGTAGATGGGAACGTGATCATATACGAAAGAATAAAGGAAGAGATGAGATCAGGAAAACCTGTTAAAACATCCATAGCAGCAGGTTTCGACAGATCACTTTCGACGATTCTGGATGCGAACATCACGACCATCCTCACCGGTCTCATACTCTATTACTTCGGAACGGGGACCATCAAGGGATTTGCCATTACGTTGATAATCGGCGTTCTCGGGAGCATGTTCGTGAGTCTTGTGTTCAGTAGACTTCTCCTCGATGGTCTTGCTCCTCTCATCAGATCGCCCCGGGTTGAGGAAGCGCAGGGAGGGAGCAAACGATGAGAAGAGAGATTGACTTCATGGGAAAGTCGAAGATCTTTATAACGCTTTCTCTGATTTTGATATCAGTTTCTCTTGTTTCGATATTCACGAAGGGATTCAACTTCGGAGTGGAGTTCACGGGTGGCTCTGAGATCGTTGTGCGCTTCGAAAACGTGAAGATCACAGAGACCGATATAAGAAGCGCTATCTCTCAGATTTCCGATGAATTCGCAACCGCCAGGATCGTTCAGGTGCGATCCGTCGGAGACCCTGCAAACGTTTTGAAGTATTCCATAGTCGTTCCCAAGACTTACGAACCAGATGAAAAACAAAGAGTCCAGAAAGAACTCGAAAGGCTTCTTCCGGGAAAAGTGGTTTCTTTTAACGAGATCAGCGGAACGGCGGCGGAGGAGATCAAAAGGGGTACGTGGACAGCCATTTTGGTGGCACTGGTGGTTCTCCTCATCTACATCACAGTCCGGTTCAGGTTCGTGTTCGGCGTGGCCGCGATCGTTGCCCTCATTCATGACGTTCTCATCACAATGGGATTCTTCTCCATCTTCGGATACGAGATCAACGTGGCCGCCGTTGCGGCTTTCCTTACATTGCTCGGCTACTCATTGAACGATACCATCGTACTTTCAGACAGGATCAGGGAGAACATGAGGAGATACCGTGGAAGGAGTATGATCAACATTGTGAACATGAGTATAAACCAGGTCCTCGCCAGAACCATCAATACCTCTCTCACCACGTTCTTCGTGGTCTTTGTCCTCCTACTGTTCGCAGGAAGCGCTGTAAAACCTTTTGCCTTTGGAATGACGATAGGAACGGTGGTGGGAACCTACTCTTCGTTGTACGTGGTCTCTCCCATCGTTGTGAAATGGTCGAAATAGGAGGGGCATCAAGCCCCTCTTTTAAAATTCCACCCTGCTCATGTCACCGAGTATGAGACTCAGACTCACAGGTCTTCTTGCAGAACTTCTAACCGAGACACCCTTTCCTAGGATGGAAGAGTCTATTCTTTTCTCTACACCCACTATAGAGCAATCGTCCATTACTATACTGTTTTCGATTTCGCAACTTTCCAAAACCACGTTGTTTCCAATGGAAGTGTACGGTCCTACGTAAGTGTCTTTTATGAGGCAGTTTTCGCCTATGACCACAGGCCCTCTGATCACTGAGTTGACAACTCTGGAGGATTTTCCCATCACCACTGTTCCCTGAATGGTGGTTTTATCATCTACTTCTCCGAGAATCTTTTCGTTTATCCCCAGGAGAATCCTTCTGTTGGCTTCCAGCAGATCATCGGGCTTTCCCGTATCTTTCCACCACCCATAGATGACATAACCTTTCACCTTTTCTCCTTTTTCTATGAGATACTCTATGGCATCGGTTATCTCTAGCTCACCCCTCCAAGAGGGTTTTATGTTCTCTATACCCTCGAAGATTTTGTTTCTGAAAAGGTACAATCCGACAATGGCAAGGTTACTCGGAGGAATCTTTGGTTTCTCAACGACCTTTACAACTCTGTCACCTTCCATCACAGCCACGCCGAAGTGGGTTGGGTCTTTGACCGGAGAGAGAAGAATGGAAGCGGTGTAGTCCGATCTTTCGAAATCTTTCACGAACTTTCCAAGATCTTCAAGAATGAGGTTATCTCCAAGATACATCATGAAGTCTTTGTCTCCAAGAAAGTTTCGGGATACCCAGACAGCGTGGGCAAGCCCTTTGGGTTCTTCTTGGACGATGTAGGTGATTTTCAGACCAAAAGGATTGTCTCCCACAATTCTTTTGAACTCTTCCGCGTTGTAAGGATTCACAACAACTCCCACTTCTTCAATCCCGGCTCGCGCAATGTTCTCCAAACTGTAGAAAAGAATGGGTCTGTTCGCAATGGGTATGAGATGCTTTGCAGTGGTGAATGTCAAGGGTCTGAGTCTGGTTCCTTTTCCTGCACAAAGCACTATCGCTTTCTTCACCTTCACACCTCCTCTGTCAAAATTATACCAATCGGCCCATGATAGAATAAGTAAGGAAAAACTATCAGGAGGTGAATGGTTTTGAAGGTGATACTTATAAAAGATGTTCCAAAGATCGGAAAAAAAGGTGAGATCAAAGAAGTTTCCGACGGATATGCCAGGAACTACCTCATCCCTCGTGGTCTTGCCAAAGAGTACACCAGGGGGCTCGAGAGGGCAATAGAGCATGAAAGAGAAATGGAAAGAAGAAAAAAAGAGCGCGAAAGAGAGGAAAGTGAGAGAATACTAAAAGAACTCAAAAAAAGGACCCATGTTATCAAGGTTAAGGCGGGTGAAGCCGGGAAAATCTTCGGGGCCGTCACGGCGACGACCCTAGCGGAAGAGATATCAAAACTCACCGGCTTGAACCTCGACAAGAAGTGGTTTAAACTGGACAAGCCCATAAAGGAAGTAGGAAAGTACTCTGTGGAGATGACTCTACCGGGCGGTGTTAAAGACACGATAGAGATCAGGGTGGAGAGAGAAGGATGAACATAATAGGGTTTTCGAAAGCCCTGTTTTCTACCTGGATCTACTACTCCCCGGAGCGGATCCTTTTCGATGCGGGAGAGGGAGTTTCCACCACTCTTGGGAGTAAAGTTTACGCCTTCAAGTACGTCTTCCTCACACATGGCCACGTGGATCACATAGCAGGACTGTGGGGAGTTGTGAACATAAGAAACAACGGAATGGGTGATAGAGAAAAACCACTCGATGTGTTCTATCCGAAGGGAAACAGAGCAGTTGAAGAGTACACCAGCTTCATAAAAAAGGCAAATCCCGAGCTTCGATTCTCCTTCAACGTTCATCCCCTGGAGGAAGGAGAGAGAGTGTTTCTCCGGGATGCTGGCGGTTTCAAGCGTTACGTTCAGCCATTCAGAACGAAGCACGTGGTGTCCGAGGTGAGTTTCGGATATCACATCTTCGAGGTTAGAAGAAAGCTGAAGAGGGAATTTCAGGGACTGGATAGCAGAGTGATCGCCAGATTGGTGAAAGAAAAGGGACGAGACTTTGTAACCGAAGAATACCACAAGAAAATACTAACTATCAGCGGTGACTCCCTGGCCCTCGATCCCGAGGAGGTGGAAGGAACAGAACTGCTCATCCACGAATGTACTTTCCTCGATCCCCGCGATCGGAGATACAAGAACCACGCCTCCATCGATGAGGTGATGGAAACGGTGAAGAAAGCAGGAATCAAGAGGGTGATTCTTTACCACATCTCCACGCGCTACGTGAGAAGTATCAAGACCACCATAAAAAAGTACAGAGAAATGTTGCCGAACGTGGAGATCATCTATATGGACCCGAGGAAAGTGTTCGAGATATGAGGGGGGATACTATGGAGGCATGGGTATTCTGGCTCATTCTCAGTATCATACTCATGGTAGCGGAAATCTTCACACCTACTTTTTTCATTTTCTGGTTTGGAGTGGGAGCGCTTGCAGCTTCATTGGTTTCTCTGCACCTGGGTGTTTACATTCAGATAATTGTCTTTGCTGTCGTTTCAATCGTTCTGGTTCTTTTCACTAGAAGGCTAGTTCAAAGCTGGGAATCGCCCAGAAAAATCCATGTAGAGGAGATCGTTGGAAAGGTGGCACTCGTTATTGAGACGATAAACAACAAAAAGGGAACCGGCCTTGTGAAGATCGATGGAGACGTGTGGAGGGCCTTTGCAGAAGATGATGAAGAAATCATCGAAAAAGGCGAACACGTAAGGATTCTGAAGGTGGAAGGAGCCCACGCCGTTGTGAAAAGAGTATGAGGAGGTGAGGACATGTTGATAGCTCTTGTCGTTATCGTTCTGTTCTTGGTGATCGTTGCCGCCAGTTCTCTGAGGATTGTACGTCCTTACGAGCGCGGTCTGGTGGAAAGACTTGGAAAGTTCAAAAGAGAAGTTGGAGCGGGAATACATTTCATCATACCGTTCTTCGAGCGGATGATAAAGGTCGATATGAGGGAAAAGGTGATCGATGTTCCGCCTCAGGAAGTGATAACGAGAGACAACGTGGTGGTAACCGTCGATGCCGTCATCTACTACGAGATCACAGACGCTTACAGAGTGGTTTACAACGTGAGAAACTTTGAAACGGCCACCATTAAGCTTGCTCAAACTAATCTCAGGAACGTGATAGGAGAGTTAGAACTGGATCAAACGCTCACTTCCAGAGAAAGGATAAACATGAAGCTCAGGACAGTTCTCGACGAGGCGACTGACAAGTGGGGTGTGAGGATCACCCGTGTTGAAATCAAAAAAATAGATCCTCCTCAGGATATCACAGATGCTATGAGCAAACAGATGAAAGCTGAAAGAACCAAAAGGGCTGCCATACTGGAGGCAGAAGGTTACAAGCAGGCACAGATCTTGAAGGCCGAAGGTGAGAAAAACGCGGCGATATTGAAGGCGGAAGGAGAGGCTGAAGCGATAAAGCGGGTCGCGGAGGCAAACATGCAAAGACTCATACTCGAAGCACGGGGACAGGCTGAGGCAATAAAACTCGTCTTCGATGCTATACACGAAGGGAAGCCAACGAAAGATCTTCTCACCGTCAAGTATCTCGAAACACTCAAAGAGATGGCGAATGGTCAGGCGACAAAGATATTCCTTCCGTTTGAGGCGAGCTCCATACTTGCAAGTTTAGGAGTCATATCAGAGATCTTCAAGGAAAAGAATGAAGGTAAGAGGGATGAGAAATGACGTGGTTTTTTGAGGGTCTTTTGTTTTGTGGGGTGGGATTCGCCACTTCGATATTCTTCTCTTACCTCTACCTCAAAGAGAGGGAGAAATTGGACCTCAACGCCTTCAGGATCTTCAACGAATTCACCATTTTGGGGCTTATCTTTTTGTTCTCGTGGGTTTTCAATCCCTTGGTCTTTCGACTACTGGTTGCTGTTCTCGCCGTGCTCTTCTTTCTGGGAGAATCTGCCCACTTCCTTATGGGTATAAACAAGCAGTACCGCATCATGTTTCTCTCCTTCGAATACGACGACAGGGAGTT
>NZ_JAGGZH010000082.1 GCF_021162145.1 Thermotoga sp. | reverse complement strand
GGAGGTACTCTCAAGGCTGTTTGAAACGAACATTTCAACAGATGCTCAAAAGGCCTTAGAAACAATCGAGCAAACTTTAGAAAGCGTTTCCCAGATAAGAGGGAGTATCGGTGCCTGGACGAACAGATTGGAAGCTTCTGCCAGGGATGTGTTAAACGCATACTCGGAGCTGTTCAGGTCAGAAAGTGTCTTTGAGCCAACTGCGACAAAAACGATGATGGAGGTAACCAGGAACGAACTGCTGAGACAGACAACAATAGCGAGCCTTCTCCACAGAATGGAAAACGGCAGAAACATACTGGAGCTTCTGATGTGAGCATATTTTACAGAAAACCAACCGTGAAGGCCCATCTCCTTCAGGGGATGGGACAAAGTGGCTTGTTTTTGGACTGTACCAGAAACTTTAAGGAGGCACATCAAAGAGTACCAGGACATATAAGGGTCTACAAGATACCAGTGCCGCAAGAGCTATATCAAAGATGATAAGAACTCCAAAGATTTGCTGGCAGAGTATACACCGCTTAGGACTCCCAAATACAGACCGCTCATCTGGAAAAGTCAGACTGTAAAACTGTTGAAAGATAGAACCATAAGGCTTTCTATGGGGAACGGCAGGACGCCTTTCTGTGTTCTCTCCACACTGCCCCGTGGAACAGGCATCAGAAGAGTCGAGCTCGTCTACGACAAAGCGTTAGATGAATTCCGTCTGCACGTTGCAGTATCAGTAAAAGCAGCTTCAGCTGAACCAGGAAACAAGGCCGCTGGAGTCAACCTTGGCGCCATCCACTCGATGGTTGTAACCGATGGCAAGGAAACCATCATCTACAACGGTGGAGAACTGAACTCCAAACTGTGCTACCGCAACAAGAAACTTGCGGAGTTCAGCCACAAGCTGTCCAGGAAAAAGCGGAGTTGTTCGACATCAAGGTTATCTTCGTAAAGGAATCCTACACATCCCAAACCTACCCTGTGTGCGGAGCTAAAAACAAAACGAACAACGGAGCATGCAAATGCAAACATTGCAGCTTTGAAGGTCATAAAGACGCAGTAGGAGCTTTCAGCATAAGAGCCAAGTATACAGGCGAAAGCCTGATAGTAGGGGCTTTGGCATCCCCTGCAAGTGTGAAATCCAATCCACACCTACGTGGTCCGGGTAATATCCCGTGGAAGCTGGCCTTGAGCCAGTAAGAATCCCATACCCTTTAGAGGATCGGGAGGACGTCAATCACAGGCACGCGAATTTTCTGTTCGACGCCTTTCTCATATGCATAGAGCGTGTCCCAAACATCTCTTTCGTTGAGAAAGGTGATAGAACCTTCATCGTAGGAGACGCGAGAGGAGGATTCAGACAGTCATCCATCGCCATGGGAAGTTCGTGGAGGCTGCAATGGAAATTCTGAAAAGAGAGGGAAGAGTATGAACCTCAAAAGGTACATCACATCGCCTCCTTTCGATGTGAACACATACACCTTCGAGTTGAACGGAATTCTTCACGTGATAGATTTAGGAGAAGGAATCTCACGATTTGTGAAAAAACCCGCTGTTGTCCTTGTCACCCACGGTCACTGCGACCACATATCTGGAATTCTAGAGCTTCAGTTGAAAGAACTTTTCATCCCTCCGGAAGACGCTCTCATGCTGAAAGACCCTGAGAAAAACCTTTCCTCTGCCTTCATGGACCATCCTGTAATGGTGGATCTCCACTGGAAGGACGTAGACAAGCACTTCGAAACTCTGAAAACACCGGGCCACACGAAAGGCTCACGTTTCATCGTTTACGAAGGTGTGATTTTCACAGGTGGTACTGTTTTTGCAGACACTATTGGACGAACAGACCTTGGTGGCTCCGAAGAGGATACGAGAAGCACTCTGAAATGGGCAAAAGAGTTCTTCGAAAGCCTTCCAAGAAACTGGCTTGTATGCCCAGGTCATGGAAAAACAATCACCGTGAAGGACCTTCTGGAGAGGAACCCATTCCTAGGGAGGTACGAGTTGTGAGAATCCTCAGGAGGATAGGAAAAGAGGAAGTAGCCTAAAGAAACTTTGCGGAGTTTGTCAAATCCATCCAGCCTCCACTGCCTCGTGAAAAGAAGTGGATACTCATCGTCTCGACTCTCGTAGGGTGTCCCGTTGGATGTTTCATGTGTGACGCAGGTGGGTTCTACAAGGGAAGCTTTCCTCTGAAGAGATCCTCGAGCAGATAGACTTCCTCGTAGAAAGCAGATATCCAGACAGAAAGGTTCCGTCGAAGAAATTCAAGATACAGTTTGCTAGAATGGGAGAGCCTGCTTCGAGCAGTGCTGTACTCGAAGTTTTCGAAGAGCTTCCAAAAAGATAGAGTGCACATGGACTTCTACCGTCCCTTTCCACAGTTGCTCCCATTGGAACAGAGGACTTCTTCAAAGAACTTCTGGAGGTGAAAGAAAAGTACTGTCAAGGAAGATTTCAACTTCAATTCTCCATCCACTCAACGGATGAGAGGGAGAGAGATCGCATCATACCGATAAGGAGATAAGGAAATGGTCTCTCGAGAGAATAGCAGAATATGGCGGAACGTTCGTGAAAGAATACGACAGGAAAATCACTCTGAACTTTACCGTGACTCAGAATTACTTGTTAGATCCCAAGGTCGTGATCGATCGATTCAATCCAGAAAAATTTCTCGTAGAGATCACACCGGTGAATCCCACATACCGCTCGAAAGAAAATGATCTCAAGTCAGACGTCAACGCCGAAGGGGGTGTTCTCTTAAGACACCAAAAGCTCGTGGACGAACTCAGGAGAGCTAGTTTCGAGGTGATTTTGTGCCCAGGAGAGCTGGGGTTATTTCTCTCCAAGAAGCTCTTTTACTTTCCTTATTACCTTTCGAGGAATCTCTTTTTTCTCACTCTCGGCCATTATTCTCACCAAGGCACTTCCAACGATCACACCGTCCGCTATCTCCCACACTCTCTTCACCTGTTCATGTCTTGATATGCCGAAACCTACAAAGAGCGGAAGCTTCACCTTCTCTTTCACCCTTCTTATATGGTCTGCGAACGGAAGATCCTCCCTCTCACCGGTGACGCCGTATCTGGAGATATAGTAGACGAACGGTGCATCCACGGTGTTTATCAATTCTATCTCCTCGTCTTTGGTGTTCGGTGCCACGAAGGGAACTATGGGAAAGTCAATCTCCACGTTTTTGACCTCTCGAAGTGGAAGATCGGGAATGATGAGACCCCTCACACCAACCTTTCTCAACTCGCTCAAGAGCTTTTCTTTTCCCTCTGGATAGTTCACGATAGGGTTCAGATAGCTCATCATATGGAGATCGTAGTCAACAGAGATCTCACGTAACATCTCCAATATTTTCTTCACGGTGACACCGTTGTCCAGGGCTACTTTATGAGCAAGCTGAATGGTGGGCCATCCGCCACAGGATCAGAGAACGGAACACCAACCTCTACCCCCGTGATGTCCAGCTCGTTCAAAGAAAGAAGAACCTCTTTTGTCACCTCGAGATCGGGAAATCCGGCTGGAATGTATGCGATAAATCCTTTTTTCATCCTATCCTCTCCCTGACGTAAGGATGATTCAAAACGGATTCCAGATCTTTGTCGCCCCTTCCGGATAGATTTACAATCACTATTTTTCCTTCTATATCAAGCTTTTTCAGATACGCCAGTGCGTGAGAGCTCTCGAGTGCGGGTATAATTCCTTCCAACCTGGAAAGTTCCAAGAAGGCATCGAGCGCTTCCTCGTCGTTGACGACATCGTAAGTCACCTTCCTGGTTTCTTTCCAGTATGCGTGCTCAGGACCGACTCCGGAGTAATCCAGACCAGCCGACACAGAATGTGTTATCTGAACCTGCCCCCACTCGTCCTGAAGAACGTAGGTCTTGCTTCCATGTAAATATCCAACCTTTCCCTTTAGAAGGGAAGCGGCGTGCTTTCCGGTTTCCACACCATAACCCCCCGCTTCCACTCCTATCAGTTTCACCCCCGTATCTATGAAGGGATAGAAAATACCCGCTGCGTTGCTCCCGCCCCCGACACAGGCGATGATGTAATCCGGTAGTCTTCCCTCTTTTTCCAGGATCTGTTCTTTTGCTTCTTCTCCTATCACTTTCTGAAAGTTTCTCACAATGATCGGATAGGGATGAGGACCAACGACAGAGCCGATAACGTAGTAAGTAGTTTGGAGATTCGTTATCCAGTCGCGAAGAGCCTCGTTGATTGCATCTTTCAATGTTCTGCTACCACTCTTCACAGGCACAACCTTCGCCCCAAGAAGTCTCATCCTCTCAACGTTCGGTTTCTGCCTGATCATATCTTCTTCTCCCATGTAGATCACGCACTCCATTCCAAAGAGAGCGGCAGCAGTGGCCGTGGCCACACCGTGTTGTCCAGCACCTGTTTCTGCTATTATCCTCGTTTTTCCCATTCTCCTTGCAAGAAGCACCTGTCCTATGGCGTTGTTTATTTTATGAGCTCCCGTGTGGAGAAGATCCTCTCTCTTCAGGTATATCCTCGCACCGTATCCCTCACTCAGCCTTCTCGCGAAGTAAAGCGGTGTGGGACGACCCGCGTAGTCCCTCAGAAGGCAGCTGAGCTCCTTCCAGAACAACTCGTCTTTTGCGATCTCTTCGTACGCCGCCTCGAGCTCCTCCAAAGCGGGCATGAGGATCTCCGGAGCGTACTGTCCTCCGTAAGAACCAAAGTACCCTTTCATACACACAACCCCTTTGCTTTTTTTATGAACTCCTCAACCAGTTTGTGGTCTTTTTTTCCCGGAGAAATTTCCACACCGGAAGATACATCAACGGCGAACGGTTTCACCATCTCAATCGCTTCCTCTACATTTTCTGGATTCAAACCCCCGGAAAGTATAAGATAACGAAATCGATCCCTGTAAGGCAGAACAAGTGACCAGTTGAAAGTTCTTCCACTACCCCCGTAGCCTGGAACCTTGGTATCAAGAAGAACTGGAAATTTTCCGTACTCAAGCGCACGCTCGACATCGGCTCTCCCCGATATCCCTACAGCCTTTATCACCATGATCTTCTCGTTGAGCTTCTCACAGAACTCAGGACTTTCATCACCATGGAGTTGAACAGCATTCAACCCCACGAAGGAAGCTGTGTTCAAGACGCTCTCAAAAGATTCGTTCACGAACACACCAACGCGGAACACAAATGGAGGCAAATCGCGAGAAATTTCACGAGCTTTTTCCAAGGAGACGTACCGCTTACTGCTCGGATAGAAGACAAATCCGATCGCGTCCGCCCCACTTTCCACCGCAAGCACGGCGTCTTCAAGGTTTGTGATTCCACAGATCTTCACTCTGACCATGCTCTCATCTCTTCCAGAAACTTCCTTGGGTTCTTCGCCCTCATGATGGAGGTTCCCACCAGAACGGCGTTCACCTTTCCCTTCAGATCCCTCAATTCTCTCGGATCCTCTATTCCACTCTCTGCTACGACGATGACATCATCTGGTATCAAAGGTAAAAGATTCCACAGCACGTCTTTCTTTATCTCGAAGGAATCCAAGTCCCTGGTGTTTATACCAACTATTCTTGGCTTCACAACGGAAAAGACTTTCTCTACATCGTCCCTCGAGTGAACTTCAACCACACTGTCCATTCCCAGCTCTTCTGTTGTCTCGTAGATATTCTTTATCTGCTCTTTTGTCAGTATACGAGCGATTATGAGGATAGCATCCGCTCTCACACCGGAGGCCAGTTTCACCTGAACGGGATCCAAGTAGAAATCTTTGGCCAGGATCGGTTTTTCCGTGAGATTTCTGGCAGTCCTTACGAACTTGATATCCCCTTTGAAGAAGTGCTTTTCTGTGAGGATGCTGATCGCATCGGCCAGTTCATCGTAGATCGCTATATACTCCTCCAGAGGAGCATCAACGTTGATACTCCCTGCAGAGGGAGATGCTCTCTTGTACTCTGCTATGATCTTCACCCTGCTCCTCCCAGAAAGGGCTTTTACAAAACTGTGGTTTCTCTTTCGAGGGAAAATCTTTTCTGCGTCTATCTTCAGAACATCCTCTTTTTTTCTCTCAACTATTTCCCAGAGTCTTTTGATAGTCCATTACCTCCTTCAACTTTCTGTAAGCCTGACCCGCGAAGATCAGATCCAGCGCCTTCTCCACTCCATCCCTGATTGTATCACTCTTTCCAACCAGCCAGAACAGCACGCCTGCGTTCAGTGCAACCGTTTCCACTTGCGTTCTACTGGCCTCTCCCTTCAAAACGCTTTCCATCAAGCGATAGGCCTCTTTTGGATCGGAAGGTCCTTTCAACTCATCGGGATCTCCGCGTTTCAAACCCAGTTTTTCTGGGTCGATGACCAGCGGAGTGATCTCTTCCTGGGTAACTAGGAGGGCTTCGTTTTCACCGCATGTTGTGAGCTCATCGGTGAACCCCCCAGAGACAACCGCAGAGCGCTTTGTACCGAGTCTCTGAAGACCCTGCGCTAACTTGTGAGCGAAGGAAAAATTGAAAACTCCAACGATCTGGTGTTTCACACGAGCGGGATTTGTGATAGGACCAAGGAGATTGAAAGCAGTTCTGATTTTGAGCTGCCTTCTTGCTGGCATTACGTGTTTCATGGCCGGATGAAGAAGT
The DNA here is from genome assembly GCF_021162145.1 of Thermotoga sp. Lineage (NCBI taxonomy): Bacteria > Thermotogati > Thermotogota > Thermotogae > Thermotogales > Thermotogaceae > Thermotoga > Thermotoga sp. The sequence continues at coordinate 16 of NZ_JAGGZH010000082.1, read as the reverse complement.
GGCGCGAAAAGGAGGG
>NZ_JAGGZH010000081.1 GCF_021162145.1 Thermotoga sp. | reverse complement strand
TCGTTGCCGTAGGGACATCTCTTCCGGAGCTTGTGGTCAGTATCGTCTCAACAGTAAAGAGGGAAAGTGACATACTTGTCGGCAACATAGTGGGGAGTAACGTTTTCAACATCCTGCTCATACTGGGCGTGAGCTCTTTTTTCAATAGATTGACCGTGGATGTTACCGACTACACCATGGATCTGATGTTCCTATTCGCCACATCGCTTCTGATACTCGTGTTCTCAGTTTCAAGGAAGAAGGTTTCTCGCTTCGAAGGAGTGACACTTTTGCTGGTTTACTCTTGCTACATCTGTCTTGTTGCAAGCAGAGGTTAGTGAACGTGCAACAACAGAAGCACCACCAGCAGGGTTGAACCTATAAAGAGCTCTTTGAAGTACGTGTACTCGCTTCTGTCGACGATCACTTCCTGTTCTACGGATTGGATCTCGTCGTTCGTCGATGCGGTAACCCTCACCCTGTATCTTCCATCCGGAACTCCCTTCCCATTCCAGGTGACTTTGTTCGTTCCCTCAGATCCCGTAAGCTCGCGTGACCAGACCACTCTTCCCTGATCATCCAGCACTTTCACCTTCAAATCTGCCGTTTTGGACAAGTATATATAGAAAGTCGTCTGATCTTCGTACCAGTCACCGTTTGGGGAGAATTTCTCAGGTTCTATCTTCAGATTCAGCTCGAGTACTTTTTCTTCGAGGTAAATGTTCAGAGTCCTCTCGCTTCGTGGAGACACCTGCACCGTTACCGTTTTCTCTTTGTATCCCTCTGCTTTAAAAGTGAGTGTCACCGTGCCGGATGGGACGTAGAGGACGTCCTTTACACTGTAGACCTTCCCAAGGTACATCCCTTCCGCAAAAACCTCCACCGGGTAGACGTTCGAAAACACCCTCAGGGCGCCAGCCTCTCTGAGATGGGCAAAGACGACGAACTTACCCGGGCCCGTGATGACGATCTCTCCCTCGTAAGGAAGGTACCAGCTTTTCTTCACTGTTATGACGAACTTTCCCGAGGAGTCCAGCGTGAGAACCAGCTGACCAGTTACATCCACCGTTCCCACGTAGTTTCCGTTTATGAAAACCTGTGAGAGAGGTTCTGAGTACACTATAAGAACGTAATTGCTTGCCATCACTGTGGCTGTCAGAAGGAGAAAAACCGGTAAGAACTTTCTCATGATTTTCCACCTCCCATTCTCTATTCTACACGAAGTTGAGGAGCAAATGCGGTTCGCAAACCGAACTTGAAACGTAGTATAATGAAGACAAGAAAGGAGGGATAGCTGTGCTCAGTGAAGGAATCATAAAGGACGTTCTAGCGGCTGTTTTGAAAAACGGAGGAGATTTTGCTGAGCTGTTTTTTGAGAAGAAGTACGAAAATCGCTTCGAGCTGAAAGACGGAAAAGTGGAACAAGCAACGAGTGGAGAGATCGTCGGCGTGGGAATCAGAGGTTTTCTGGGCACGAAAGCTGTCTATGCTTACACGAACGACCTCTCGAGAGACAATCTGTTGAGCATTGCAAGGAAAGTGGGGGAGGCCCTGGAGGAAACGAGGATCGAGGATCTCACTTTCAATTTCAACAAGACGAAAGGGAAAGAAAAACATGTCGTGATCATACCACCGGATCAGGTAGAGAAGACGGAAAAGGTCTCGGTTATGAAAAGGGCCTATCGAGCGGCGAAGAATTACTCGAGTCTCATAAAACAGGTGGTCGTCCGGTACTGGGACTACGATCAGGAAATTCTGGTAGCGAATTCCGAAGGAGTGTGGGCTGAGGATAGGCGTGTGAAGACACGTCTCATGATAAACGCTGTGGCAGAAAAAGATGGTGTTCTCGAGAGAGGTTTCTACGGTCCAGGAGCTGGCATGGGTTTTGAGTTCTTCGAGCGAATAGACGTTGAAGAGGCGGCGAGGAAGGCAGCGAGAATTGCAGCCCGGATGGTCGAAGCAGAACCTGCTCCTGCCGGGAAGATGACGGTTGTAATAGCGAACGGGTTCGGGGGTGTGATTTTTCATGAAGCGGTAGGGCATGGTCTTGAAGCCACTTCTGTGGCTAAAAGGGCTTCCGTTTTTGCTGGAAAGCTCGGTCAAAAAGTTGCCGCGGAGTGTGTTTCGGCGGTGGACGATGCCACAATTCCGAACGGCTGGGGTTCTGCAAACGTGGATGATGAAGGGACACCAACACAGAGAACTTTGCTGATAGATAATGGAGTTCTTGTTGGATACCTTGTGGACAGACTCGGTGCAAGGAGAATGGGGATGAAGAGTACAGGAAGTGGTAGAAGGCAGGACTACACCTTCCCACCCACTTCGAGGATGAGCAACACCTTCATCCTTCCCGGTGATTACCATCCAGAGGAGATCATCTCCGCCACGGAATACGGACTCTACGCCAAAACCATGGGTGGTGGTTCCGTGAATCCTGCAACGGGGGAGTTCAACTTCGCTGTCTCTGAAGCCTATCTCATAGAGAAAGGAAGGATCACAAAGCCCGTTCGGGGAGCCACATTGATAGGGAAAGGTCATGAGATCATACAGAAGATAGACATGGTGGGAAACGATCTGGCACGTGACCAGGGAATGTGTGGTTCGTTCTCTGGTTCGATACCCGCGGACGTGGGACAACCCACCATAAGAGTCAGGGAGATAGTAGTAGGGGGGCGAAACAGATGACTCTGGAAGAATTCAAGGAGAAGTTGTTTTCTCTGGCAAAAAGGAAAGCTGTGGAGGCCCAGATAAGCTTTGTGGAGACAAAAGAATTTTCACTTCGCCTTGCAAACGGTGAGCTGGATCAGTATACGGACGCCGGAAAATACAGCCTTGAGATAAAAGTTCTGAAGGAAGGAAAAACTGGTGTGTTTCGAACACAGATCCTTGAAGATCCTGAGCGCTGTCTCGAAGAAGCTCTGGGTAATCTTCAGATCAAGGACAGTGAGGAAGAGGAATTCTTCTTTGAGGGCGGGAAGTATGAACACATGGAGACTTATGCTGGTAAGTTTGAAAAGCTCTCTGTGAGGGAGAAAATAGAGGTGGCAAGACGGGCACACGCGAGTGCCTCGAGTAATGAGAGGATTGCTATGGTTCCAACGGTGATGTACCGGGACGTTGTGATGAGAAAACACCTTTCGAACACCCTGGGACTCAACGCCGACGGAATCGTGGATGGAGGGTATCTTTTTGTGATGGCGGTAGCAAAGGACAAGAGCCCCAGATCGGGTTTCTGGTTCGAGGTGGCAAGAGTACCAGAAGACCTCAATCCGGAAGAAGTTGGAAGACTGGCTTCAAAAGAAGCCACTTCTCTCGTGGGATCAAAGCCGATAGAGTCCGGAAAGTACCCTGCTCTGGTGAGAAACACTGCCCTTCTTGATCTCATAGAGATGTTCATTCCGATGATCTCTGCGGAGAATGTCCAAAAAAATCTCTCACCTTTGAAGGGAAAACTTGGAAGCCAGGTGGGAAGCCAGGTTGTTTCCATAAAAGATCTTCCTTACCATTCTAAGGGACTTGCAAGTACTCCTTTCGACGACGAGGGAGTACCGACGACCGAGAAATACGTTCTAGAGAAAGGGGTTCTGAAGACTTTTCTTCACAACCTGAAGACGGCAAGGAAGGAGGGTGTGAATCCGACTGGGAATGGCTTTGAAAACGGAATACAACCCGTCAACCTGATGCTGGTGCCGGGTGATGTGTCCTTCGACGATCTTCTGAAGGAGATGGGAAAGGGAGTGGTCATAACAGAAGTGGAGGGAATGCACGCGGGTGCAAACTCCATATCCGGTGAATTCTCCCTGTTTGCGAAGGGATACTGGGTGGAGAATGGAGAGATCGTGCACGGCCTGGAAGAGTTCACCATCTCAGGAAACTTCCTTGACTTTTTGAAGAGGGTCGTTCGAGTTGGAAACGATGTGAAGGTGTCTTATCGTACGATAGCGCCCAGTGTTCTGGTGGAGGTACTGGATGTGGCGGGAAAGTAAAGCACTCATCTTTCTTCTCCTGACTGCCGCTCTGCAGGGATCGACCTTTCCTCTGCAAAAACTTGTGGTGGGTGGAGTTTCACCTTTTGCCTACAACGCGGTCAGGTTTGGAAGTGCTGCTTTGATTTCCCTGTGGATATTCGGCCCGGGGAGGTTCAAAAGGAGTTCCCTCCTGGGCCTTGTTCTCTGTGGAGCATACATCTTTCAGATGTGGGGGTTGAAGTTCACCAGCGCAGCCAGGAGCGGTTTCATCGTCTCGAGTTTTGTGTTTTTCGTTCCGATTTTTTCGTTCCTTCTGGAGGGTGAAAGACTCAGAAAGATACATCTTTTCTCTTTCGCACTCGGTTTTCTTGGAATCTACTTGCTTACAGGTGGAATAAAAGGTTTTTCCCTTGGAGATCTCTTCCAATTGTTCTGCGCCGTGTTGTTCGCCCTACATGTGGTGTTGATCACCAAGTTCTCAAAGGTGGAAAGAGAAAAAGATATGTTGTTCTGGCAGTTTTTGACCGTCGCAGTGGTCAACCTCGCTTTTGGAACGAGCAGTTTGCATCTTCCCCTCAACGCTTTGATCGTCGGACTGTACAGTGGCCTCTTCGCCACAGTTCTTGGAATATTCTGGCAAATGCGGTACCAGAAAGAGGTTGGAAGCAACACAACTGCTCTGGTGTACATGACGCAACCTTTCATTTCTCTGGTACTATCGGTCTCAGCGCTGGGAGAAAGAATGACCGTACCACAGTTTGCTGGGGGCTTGATCACGGCACTCGCTCTGTTCGTTGGAACGCGTGTGAGGGAGAAGAAGTCTACATAAACAGGGAGAGGGGTAGGTGGTCGCGGGGACGCACACTCGCGTTCCCCGAGGAAAGTCCGGACTCCGGAGCAGGGTGCCGGGTAACGCCCGGGAGGGGTGACCCTCGGACAGGGCCATAGAGAAGAAGACCGCCCGATAAGGGCAAGGGTGGAACGGTGGGGTAAGAGCCCACCAGCGTCGGGGCAACCCGGCGGCTTGGCAACCCCCACCTGGAGCAAGGCCAAGCAGGGGGTTAGGTTGCTCCCCTTATTCCCCCGGGTTGGCCGCTCGAGGTGTGCGGTAACGCACACCCCAGATTGATGACCACCCACGACAGAATCCGGCTTATACCCCTCTCCCGTGCTATAATTTTTTCACAAGGGATCAACCGGTGGTGAGATGATGTTAAACAGAACTGAACTCGAATCGGAAGCAAAGGCGGTAGTTAAAGAACTGGAGACACTGAGAAAAAGAAGCTTTTCCAGAGAAGAGAAAAGGCTCCTTGTGAAAGCCTACGAGTTCGCATGGGTCGTTCATGAGGGCCAGAAAAGGTTCTCTGGAGACCCGTTCATCTCGCACCCTGTGGAGGTTGCAAAGATCCTGGCCAAGCTAGGGGTTGACTCTACCACGCTGGCTGCAGCCCTTCTCCATGACACGGTCGAAGACGGTGAGAGCGTTAGCCTTGATCAAATAAAGGGACTCTTCGGATCTGAGATTACAAGAATAGTCGACGGTGTTACCAAGGTGAGCAACATAAACGCCCCCATTGGACCAGATCAGGATTCCAGAGAAAGAATAGAAACCATACAAAAGATGTTTCTGGCAATGGCCGAAGACATGCGTGTGATCTTCGTAAAACTCGCCGACAGGCTCCATAACATGCGCACCATACAGTACGTTCAGGATCCGGAAAAGAAAGAGTACAAGGCCTATGAGACTCTCGAGGTCTATGCCCCACTGGCTCACAAGCTGGGTATATACTCGATGAAATCGGAACTCGAGGATCTTGCTTTCAAGGTCCTGTATCCGGAGGAGTACTACAAAATAAAGGAACTCGTCGCGGAGAAAAAGAAAGAGAGAGAAAAAAGAACAAACGAATACATCGCAATCTTACGAAGTGCTCTGGAGGAACACAGGATAAAGGCCACCGTCGAGGGAAGGTATAAACACTACTACAGTATCTGGAGAAAGATGAAGGAGAAGGGAAAAAAGTTCGAAGAGATCTACGATCTCATAGCCCTCAGGGTCGTGGTGAAGGACGTTACAACATGCTACACCGTCCTCGGTATCGTACACAACATATGGAAGCCTCTTCCCGGTAGATTCAAAGACTACATCGCTGCGCCGAAATCAAACGGTTACAGATCTCTTCACACAACGGTCATCACGGGATATGGTGAACCTCTGGAGATACAGATAAGGGACGAAGAGATGCACAAGGAAGCCGAGTACGGCCTCATCGCTCACTGGATATACAAGGAAAAGCCCGACGTGAAGACGGCCCGGGAGTGGATAGAAAGGCTCCTGGACTGGAGAAAAGAACTCGCTCAGGGATTCACAGAATTTGAAGACATAAAGAAAGAGCTTCAAATGGACGAGGTGTTTGTCTTCACGCCGAAGGGTGACATCATTCACCTTCCCAAGGGTGCCACACCTATTGACTTTGCTTATGCCATACACACAGAAATAGGGCATCATTACAGTGGAGCAAAGGTGAACGGGAAGATCGTTCCCATCGACTATCAGCTGAAAAACGGAGATGTTGTGGAGATCATCGTGAACAAAAACTCTTCCGGGCCTAGCGTCGACTGGTTGAAATACGCCAGGACCCACAGTGCCCGTGCGAAGATCAGAAGGTTTCTGAAGGAAAGACTCGCTCCAGAGCTCGTTGAAAAGGGAAAGGAAACCCTCAGAAGGATATGTCGAAAGCTGGGGAAATCCTTCGAGGAAGTGATGCAATCGGATGGTATAAAAAAGTATCTGAACTCTTACCCGGAAAGAGATTTCTTTATGAAGATTGGCGAAGGCAGCATCACAACACAGGATCTGATAGAGGCTGTTTTGGGAAAGAAAATAGTTGTGAAAAAGAGATCGAAGAGGAAAAAGGCAAAATCTCAGAACATCGTAACGGTCGATGGAATAGAGAGTATAGAGTTTCACATAGCCAGGTGCTGCCATCCGATAAAGGGAGATCCAATAGTAGCCGTCGTGAGCAGGAGGGGTATGACCATTCACAGAAGTGACTGCAAGAATCTGAAAGGCATTTCTCAGGAGAAGATATTCCCAGCGGAGTGGAATCTTGAAGCGTCGGAGATGTTCGATGCGTACATAAGGGTCGTTCTCGATTCCGAAAAGAGCCTTCCCAGTCTGATAGATCGCGTGACGAACCTTGGAGCCGAGTTCGTAGGTGTGAAGACTTTGAAAGACAGAAATCCTATCCTCGTTCAACTCCATATAAAGATCTCCAACACCAGCGAGTTGAATGAGTTTCTGAGCAGATTGAAGGCTTACAGATATGTCCTGGACGCCGAAAGGGTGGTACAATGAGGGCTGTCGTACAAAGAGTGAACGAGGCGAAAGTGATCGTAGGTGAAAAGGTAGTGGGAGCCATTGGAAGAGGGCTCCTCGTTTTTGTCGGAGTTGGAAAGAGCGATACGGAAAGGGACTGCGAGTGGCTCGCTGAGAAAGTATCGGGGCTTCGGATATTCGAAGACGAAGAAGGAAAGATGAACCTGTCGGTGAAGGATGTGGGAGGAGAAGTGCTTGTAGTTTCCCAGTTCACACTCTACGGGGACTGTCGCAGAGGAAGGAGGCCTTCTTTCACGGAAGCGGCTCCCCCAGAGGAAGGAAGAAAATTTTACGAGAAATTCATAAACCTGCTGGAAAAGAAAGGTTTGAAGGTGGAAAAGGGAATCTTCAGAGCGCACATGTACGTTCACCTGATCAACGATGGGCCAGTTACCTTGCTCTTGGATTCTTCCAGGCTCTTTTGAGGTGAGAGTGTGCTGATACATGTTTGCTGCGCACCGGACCTTCTTACAACGTTGTTCCACGTGAAAGATGCGGAATTTTTCTTCTACAATCCAAACGTTCAGCCTCCTTCGGAGTACAGAAAAAGGAAAAAAGCTGTGAAGGACGTGGCGGTTCATTTTTCTCTGAAAATGTCCTTCGGTGAATACTCAGTGAATGAGGTGAAAAGGTGGTATTTCATCGTGCAGGACTACAGAGATCTCGGCGAAGGCAGTGAAAGGTGCAAAAGGTGTATAGGTTTTCTCCTAGAAAGAACTGCTCAGGAAGCTTTGAAGAGAGGGCATGACTCTTTTTCCACCACTCTCCTTGCAAGTCCAAAGAAGGACCTTTCCATGATCGAGGAGATAGGAAAAACTCTGGAAAAGAAGTACGGTGTGATGTTCTATTTTAAAAATTTCAGAAAGGGAGGAGCTTATCAGGAGGGTGTAATACTTTCCAAGAGGCTTGGAATTTACAGACAGAACTACTGTGGATGTGTGTTCAGCCTTTTAGAGAGAAGGAGGAAGTTGCGTGCTGAGGCTTCCGGAGAGAATGGCAGTGTGTGACGGTGAAAAGATCCTGTGGAACGGCCTTGAGCTTTCTGACTCTTTCATCTTCGAAACCACAAAAACAGTTCTGGAGTCAAACGTTCCTGTGAAGGGAAGAGTCTATTGTTTTCCCGCGAGGACGATTTTGGGGAAGGTGGCTGTCTTCGTTGAAACAAGAATCGAACCCCGCGATCTGATTGTGGACCTTTTGAACCATGAATTTCTCAAAACACGGTGGTACAATGAAGAAGTGGAAAAAATAGTGGAAGCCCTCTCTGGAAACTGGCGCCCTGGAAAAAGAGTGTTTGTGGCTCGAGCGGAAAGCTTCGAGAAGCGCCTTTTTCTCAGGAAGGAACTTTCTTCCACTGCGGATGTTATCTACAACGCTGGAGACTTCGATGCAGGGATTTCTCCTTCGAGCGTTTCTTTTCAGGAAGTGAGCTCAAAGGAGAAGATCGTGTTCTCAGATCCGGAAAAGGACCTTCGAGAAGCCGCAAGAAAGGCTTTGATGATGATCACTTATGTCGATCATGATGTGGCCTTTTACGAAAGGCTTTGCGAGTACAGCTTTACGGTGAAAGTGTCTGTTCCAGACACAGTGAGGGTTTTCTTAAGAACAG
>NZ_JAGGZH010000080.1 GCF_021162145.1 Thermotoga sp. | reverse complement strand
TGATAGCACCGTACTATACAGGCTTCATGATGGAAAGGGGAAAAAGTATCGCAGAAACCCTCTCCTGGATTTCTGCGATGGCCGTATCGGCAGGGATCGTCGTTTTGATTTTCGGAAGAGAGACGAAAGGAAGGTATATCGACTAATCGGGTAAAACGGTACTTCCGATGTTTTCCCCTCTCAGGACCTTCAAAAGTGAATTCGGTTCGAAGAAATTTATAACCTTGACGATTATACCCAGCTTTCTGCAAAGGGCAAAGGCTTCGGCGTCCATAACTTCAATACCCATTTTCATCGCCTCGGAGAGGGTCAGGTGTTCGATTTTTCTGGCGTCTGGAAACTTTTTTGGATCTTTGTCGTAGATTCCATCCACTTTCGTCGCCTTTACAATGATCTGCGCTTTCATCTCCCTCGCACGTAAAACGGCAGCGGTATCCGTGGTGAAGAACGGATTGCTGGTTCCACCGGCGAATATCAAAACGAAATTGTTCTTGATGGCCGATTCGATCGAATCATAATTTATACTCTCCACATCGGGAAGGTTCACTATCTGCGAGAAAATCTTCGTCTTCAAGCCCTCCTTCTCAAAACAGTCCTTCAAGTATACCGCGTTCATGACGGTTCCAAGAAGGCCTATTTGGTCCGCTCTTTCTTTGGACAGATCTTTCAGTTCACTGCCCCTGAACAGATTCCCAGCCCCCACCACTATTCCTATCCTATAACCCTTTTCAACCACTTTCTTTATCTCCGAAGTGAGATAAGATATCTTTTCTGGATCGAAACCTTTTTTTCCTTCACCGGATAGTGCTTCTCCACTCAGTTTCACCAGTACTCTCATGATCCTACCTCCAAAAAAAGGGTGAGCCTCCCGCTCACCCTTCTTCTCCAACCTCGTATCTTGTAAACCTCGAAACCCTTATGTTCTCTCCTGTTTTGGCTATGAGTTCGTTTATGAGATCTTTCACCTTCTTCGACTCGTCAAATATGTAGGTTTGTTCGTAAAGACAGACTTGCTCGAAGAACTTTTCCAGTTTCCCTTCAACAATCCTCTCGATCACATGTTCCGGCTTGTCTTTTATCTGTGCACGGTAGATCTCCCTTTCCTTCTCTATGACTTCCTCTGGAACGTCTTCCTTTTTGACGTACCTTGGTTTCATGGCGGCAACTTGCTTTGCCAGGTTGTAAGCCAGCTCTTTGAATTCATCCGTTCTTGCCACGAAATCCGTCTCGCAGTTCATCTCGAGCAGGACTCCTATTCTTCCGTTGAAATGGACGTAAGCAACTATCAAACCTTCCTTTGTAACTCTTCCAGCTTTCTTTTCGGCGGTTGCTGCTCCCTTTTTCCTCAGAATTTCCACCGCTTTTTCTATGTCTCCGCTGGCTTCCTCAAGCGCTTTCTTACAGTCAAGCACACCCGCACCCGTCATCTCTCTGAGCTTTTTGATGAGATCCATGGATACTTCCATTTCACTTTCCTCCTTTCTTGGTCTTTGCACTGAGTTCATAGGAATTTGGGTCATTCCAACTGTAATCCAGGGAGATTTTTACCTTGAATTCTCTCTGCAGTCTTTTCACATCCTCTTTCTTAAAATAACCGGACATGTTCGGATGAAGCTTTAAAATGACTTCGTCAAACTCTCTCAGCTTCTTTAGATCCTCTCTTATCCTCTTCAAAAGGACTTTCTGAGAGATCACTCTTCCGGTTCCACCGCAGACAGGACATTTGGTGAAGAGAAAAGCGTCCAACGGTCTGGTTGTCCTTCTCCTTGTCATTTCCAAAAGACCCAGGTTCGTGAAACCGAAGACCTCTATCCTCGTTCCATCTTTCTTCGCGACTTCTCTGAAGCGCTCGAGGATCTTCTCGTAGTTTTTCGGGTCCCGTTGCTTGATGAAATCTACCACAACGATGCCACCAATGTTCCTGAGAATCAACTGTCGAACGATCTCCTCGATGGCTTCTAGGTTGGTTCTCAAAGCGAGTTCTTCCTGATTTTCGGCATCTGTGTAGCTCTCAGAATTTACGTCTATCACTGTGAGGGCTTCCGTTCTGTCTATTACGATGTTTCCACCACTCTTCAGCGATACCGTTCGCGAGAGAAGCTGTTTCAACCTATCGTAGATGAAATACTTTTCAAACAAATCACCTTCTGTGTACACCAGTTCGGGTTTTTTTGGGAGCGTTCGAGCGTACTTTTCCAGAGTGCTCAGAATCGATCTTTCGTTGTAAACCAACCTGTCGATCTTCGAATTGACTTTTTCTTTCACTATCTGCTCAACGGGATCTTCTTCGTAGAGGAGCTTGGGTTTTCTCGACCTTTTGAATTTTTGAAGGACCTCATTCCACTTTTTCAAAGCTTCCTGAAAGTTTTTGACGATCTCTTCCTCTTCGACCCCCTCGGCGGCTGTCCTCATGATGACTCCAATGCTGTGCTTTTTCCTTAGATCAACCGCAAGACATCTCAGTCTTCGTCTTTCTGATTTGCTTTCGATCTTTTTGGAGACCCCTATTACCTTTTTGAACGGAAAGAGTACCACAAATCTATCAGCGATCCCTATTTGTGCTGTCACCTGCGGACCTTTTCTCCCGGAGGCGTCCTTCTTTACCTGTACGAGAACCTTCGTTCCTTCTGTTACTTCCTGACCCTTCAGAACAGTCTCTCTGTATGACTTGTTTATCTCGCTCAGCTTCAGAAAGGCGTTCCTGCCTTTTCCGATTTTTACAAAGGCCGCTTCAAGGCCAGGTACGATCTTCTCTACCCTTCCAAGATAGATCTTTCCTGTGATCGTTTCTATCTCATCGAGAAAGATCTCTTCTAGTTTCCCGTCGTTTAAAACTGCGTAAGATAAACTATCTGGTTGCATGTTCAAAAGGAATTCTCTTATATCTTCGACACCTCCAGTTTACTCTGCCATCTCGAGGAGATGTATCTCTCCGTTTTCGTCCCTGTAAAGCATGTTTATTTCCCCGGTGTTCACATTTCTGAAGACGAGAAATTTGTGTTTCAGCTCATCCATCTGCATGACCGCTTCATCAAGATCCATGTTGAGCAGAGAAACTCTTTTCACCGAAGAGATCCTGTCGGAAGGAGAAAATTCTCCAGGTTCCTCAAAGGGCTTTTTAACCGGCACTGATTTTCTGTGATCGTGATTCTTCGTTTTTTCTTTCAATCTTTTTACTTGTTTTTCCAAAGCATCGGATGCAAAATCTATCGCTGTGTAAATGTCTGGATGTCTTTCTTCCACGTTTATGATGTTTCCCTTCAAATTCATGTTGAATTTCACAACATACTGGTTTTTTCCGTCTTTTTCTATCCTGACGTTGAATGAAACCAGCTCGTCATCGTAGATCACTCTGTCCACTTTATCGAGACGTTTTTCAAGATAATTCTTGATGGCGTCTGAGATCTCCACACCCTTTCCTGTTATTCTGTAATCCATGAATGCACCTCCTCATGCGAGTGTCAAAATCCCAGCTCCAAACATCTTGGGCCCGGAGTGAACAGCAAGAGTAGGTGGTAATCTGACAATGTCC
>NZ_JAGGZH010000079.1 GCF_021162145.1 Thermotoga sp. | reverse complement strand
GTTATATATTCCTTTCCACTAACAACCCCTCCTGCGGGAGGAACCTCAGTTCCTAAGATATAAACAGGAGGCTCTCCACCAACTTCTCTCCACGCTTTTTCTGCCGCCTGGCAAAGCTGAGCTTGTCGCATTGCAGCGATCTCAGTTGAAAAGTTTTCTTCATTTCCCAAAGGAAAACTCGTATCAAGATGTATTTTCCTATAACCAGCTCTTATGTAAGACTGTACCATCTTTTTCCCATTTTCCATAGCTATTTCGGGGGCAAGGTTTCTCCAAGGAAGGGGACCAAGATGGTCTCCTCCAAGGACGATCCTGTTCCAATTTATTCCAATCTCGGATGCGAGATCTTTCAACTTCCTCACAAAATCAGCCGGCTTTAGACCAGTGTAACCGCCTTCTTGATTCACCTGATTGGATGTGGATTCGAAAAGGAGAATTCCTTCTTTGTCCTTCATGAATTCCATGACAATTCTTATCACGTCAAAATTACTCGTACAGACGGAGAAAATCCCTTTTCCCACACTTTTGGCATTTTTTATGAAATCGAGAAATGTCATATCTTAGCCTCCCATGACGTTCAATATTTCCCAAAGAGTTTTTCTTTGTAAGAGTCAATTGATATTACTTTCCCTGAAAGACGGCTCTCCTCTATGGCAAAAGCAACGTAGTGGCTTTCAAGCGAATCTTCAAGAGCAGTTAAAGGTTTTCTCTGACCGCTTATGACTTCGTACAAATGCTGCATAAGCCCTTCATCACCGCCAAGATGTCCTCCTTCTGCTTTGATCTCTAACTTTTCCTCTTTCCCGCCATACCTTTTGAGAATTATCTCTCCTTTCTCGAAGTCGCCAACGACTTCTCCGTGTGTGCCGAAAAGCGTTATAACTCTTGTTATCTCGTTTGAAAGCCCCGTAAGTGTAAAAGTGCCGAAGATGTCGTCTTCGTAATCAATGGAAACAGCGTAATAATCGCATACATCGTTATCACAACTGAAAACACATCTTCCATATGGCCCTTCTTTAATTGCTTTAAGCCTTCCTTCGTAAGACAGGTCTACAGTAATTGTGTTTACAGGCCAGCCGGTCCAATCTCCAAGGTAAATTCTTACCGCCGAATAAGGGCAAGTTTCCTTTAAAGGGCAGTCTACACACCTATCTGTCGCTTCTTTGGGTTTATTTTTCAAATTAAAGAACAGGAGATCTCCAAAAGCCGCAACTCTTTCTATCCTTTTTCCAACGAGCCAGAGCATTATATCGGTGTCATGGCAGGATTTCGTGAGAATAGAGGGTGCAGTTTCGTCAGATCTCCGCCAGTTTCCTCTAACAAAACTATGAGCGAAGTGAAAGAACCCAACTTGTTCTCTGTGATCTATTCCCTTAACCTTCCCGATTTCACCACTTTCTATGATTTCCTCTATCTTTTGAAAGAAAGGAGTGTACCTGAGCACGTGAGCTACGATAACCGTTCTACCAGTATTTGCTATCTCTCTTTGAATTCTCACGAGCTCGTCAGGACGCCTTGCTATAGGTTTTTCAAGCAGGATGTCGTAACCTGCTTTTGCAAATGCGATGGCAGGTTCTACATGAACATCATCTGGGGTGGCTATGATAACTACGTCCGCTATCTTGCCCTTCTTATCCAGAAGTTGTTTCCAATCCCTGAAAGCGTTTTCTTCTGGGATGTGGTAGGTGGCTATAAATCTTTCCCTCTTTTCATCATCCGGCTCTACAACTGCAACTATTCGATACTTGTCTTTCATCTGAGATGCTATTTTGGCATATGTGAAGTATCCTCTACTTCCGGCACCGAGTATCACAAGTGATATTTTATCCATCGAGCCTCACCACCTTGGTAAGATTCCTTGGATTTTCAACATCAATTCCTTTTTTCTTTGCTATCTCAAGTCCCAGAAGCTGCGCGAATATGACCTGAATAAAACTGTCTTCGTAATTTTCCAAAAATCTTGGGCGCACCACAGCTCGTCCTCCAAGACCCTCGATTTCTTGGGCCAAAGCCTGTTCATGTTCTCCGTCTCCGTAGATAACAACCACAACTCCAGGTTCAACTAAGGCTTCGGGGCCATGCCGGTATTCAAGGGTTGAATAACTTTCTGTGGTTGTCAGAGACATTTCTTGAAGCTTTAAGGCCGATTCTCTTGCTATTCCCTCATAAGGTCCGGTGCCTAGGAAAACGTAATGGGTGCCTTGCTTTGAAAGGTTTTGAGCTTCTTTCTGCCATGCGGGGAAAGATTCTTCAATAACGTTTATTAATTCTTTAAAGGGAAGCAGATCCGTTTTACCTGACAAAAATTCTGCTAAGGTTAATAGAAATAGGGTAATAGAGGAAAAAGATTTTGTCATAACTATGGACTCTTCTTTTATAGGAATGATCATACTGAGCTCAGCTTCTCTGGCAAGCTGGCTCTTCTCTTCCAAAGTAATTCCTATGGTAAAAACATGCATCTTTGAAAGTGCTTCACATGCTCTAACAACTTCAGAGGTGGATCCTGAACGCGATATAAGGAAAGCAACTTTATTCCCAGATTTTGCCAAATTCCAATCGGCGCTTAGTAGGAATTCCCCAGCGGGTAAAGCAGTGGTTTTCACTCCCAATTTTCCTGTAAAATAACGTGCAGCGGTTATACCTATGTAATAGGATGAACCACAACCAATGAATAACATTTCATCAGCATCTCTCAGCTTCTCGTGTATTAAAACATGGGCTTTGGATTCACTCACGAATTCTAATACCCTTGAAAGTTCCTTAGGTTGAGAGAATATTTCCTCTTCAACAGGCATATTTATCCCTCCTTCTACCAAGTTTGAAAAAGAAAACTTTTGAAATTTCTCTCAAAACGTATTATGTGGTATAGTCATTTAAAAGGTCTTTGAATCAAAAGGGGGACGACTGATGAAAGAAATAAGGATAGAAAAGATTATGAATATTTTGAAACAGCGAGGATTCGCAACCGTCGATGAACTTGCAAGAGCAACGGGCGTTTCCAAAATCACAGTTAGACGATACCTTGATTTCTTGAAGAAACAAGGACTTATTATTCGCCGTAGAGGAGGTGCTTTCCTTAAAAATATCCATTACGACACTCCTTTCTTCTCGAAACTCGAAGACAGAAAAGATGAGAAAATGCGGATTGCTGAGAAGGTTATAGAAGTTCTCAGGGATAATCAAGTCATATTCGCCACTGGTGGAACAACCGTTTATTACGCAATTCAAGCCCTTGATAATTCTCCCTTTCATAATCTCACAATCCTTACAAACTCAATAACTACTGCTTGGGCTGTTATAAACCTGTACAAGTCCATAACTCTGATACATACAGGAGGACTTGTTAGAGAAGGTTCCTTTGAGTGTATAGGAGGACACGTTATAGACTTTGTTAATAATTTCAACATTGACGTCTTTCT
>NZ_JAGGZH010000078.1 GCF_021162145.1 Thermotoga sp. | reverse complement strand
AGATAGACCTGGTGATAGGAACACACGCCCTGATACAAGAAGACGTACACTTTAAAAACCTCGGCCTTGTTGTAATAGACGAGCAACATCGATTCGGAGTGAGGCAGAGGGAAGCCCTCATGAACAAGGGCCGTATGGTGGACACCCTGGTGATGAGCGCCACCCCGATTCCCCGAAGCATGGCCCTCGCCTTCTACGGAGACTTGGATGTCACCGTGATAGACGAGATGCCGCCGGGGAGGAAAGAGGTACAGACCATGCTCGTTTCTATGGACAGGGTACACGAGGTCTACGAATTCGTAAGGCAGGAGGCAATGAAGGGAGGACAGGCCTTCATCGTGTATCCGTTGATCGAAGAATCCGACAAACTGAACGCAAAATCCGCCGTTGAGATGTACGAGTATCTCTCCAGAGAAGTGTTTCCAGAGTTTCGAGTAGGTCTCATGCACGGGAAACTCTCTCAGGAAGAAAAAGACAGGGTGATGATGGAGTTTGCAGAGGGAAGGTATGATATTCTCGTATCCACAACCGTTATAGAAGTTGGGATAGACGTTCCGAGGGCGAACGTGATGGTGATAGAAAACCCTGAGAGGTTCGGTCTTGCGCAGCTTCACCAACTCCGTGGAAGGGTCGGAAGAAGTGGTCAGGACGCTTACTGTTTCCTTGTGGGTGATGTGGGTGAGGAAGCCATGGAAAGGCTCAGGTTCTTCGCACTCAACACGGACGGATTCAAGATAGCCGAGTACGACCTGAAGACAAGAGGACCAGGGGAATTCTTCGGCCTCAGACAGCATGGTATGAGCGGTTTCAAAGTGGCAAATCTCTACAGAGATCTGAAGCTTCTCGAGTGGGCAAGAGAAGATGTCCAGGAGATCAACATTGACGAGATCGAGCTTCCGGAGGAGATAAAACTCATAGAGGTAGGTTGAGAATCCTGTTTATTACCATCTTCTCTAGTTTAAACAACTTTTCGTCCATTATGTCCCTCACCCTCTCATCGATTTTGACCTCGTCAACGATCCTTGTAGGTCTTCCAGAGAGAAGAAAAATCCTGTCGGAAAGAAAAACAGCCTCCTTCACATCGTGGGTGACGAATACCATTGAGAATCCTCTTTCGTTCCACTCTTCTAGGAGCAATTCCATCACCTGCTTTTTCATCCTGAGGTCCAGAGCATCGAACGGCTCATCCAAGAGAAGAAGATCCGGTTCAACCAGCAGAGCCCTCACAAGGTTTACCCTCTGCTTCATACCCTCGCTGAGCTGCCATGGATAATGGTTTTCAAAACCCTTCAACCCCACTCGGTCGAGAAGGTACGACGCCCTGCTCTCGTTTCCACTGATCACCCAAAGGTTCCCTCTTACAGTCCTCCATGGGATCAGCCTAGAATCCTGAAACACGTACCCCAACTTTTCTGCAGAAACTTCTACCTTCCCTCGAAAAGACTCGATTCCTGCAACTATCCTCAAAAACGTTGTTTTCCCACACCCAGAGGGTCCCAAAAGAGCTATTCTCTCCCCTCGTTTCACCACAAAACGCCAGTCTTCTATCACTTTCACTCCATCGAACTCTTTCTCTAACCCTTCCACTTTCAGGACAGTCTCCATCTCTTCCATACCTTCCCAGTGAAGGTCTTTACCACCCTCTCGAAGAGAATCCCGAGAGCCACCGCCAGGATGGTGAGAGCATATACCCGGGGAACGTCCACATACTGCCTCGCCCAAGAGATCAAAACACCTATACCCCTGTCTCCACAGAGGTACTCCGCCATGATCACAGCCTTCCATACGTTCCCCGAGGAAATCTCGAGAATGGACAGAACAAACGGCCAGAGCGATCCGAGGTATATCTCTTTCAGAACGACTCTGCGAGGCACTCTGTAGATTCTCATCATCTCCACGAGTCTCTTATCGACACTTCTTACCCCAGAGACCGTCGTGAAAATGGAAACCGGAAGGAGTGAGAGAAAAGAGATCACAACCGGCCCTTGCCATCCTATCCCCCAAAGGAACACCACCACAGCGAGCCAGGAGACGACTGGAACCGATTGCACCACCGTGACCAGCGGCCTGACGACTTCGTAGACTTTATCATTTATTCCCATGAGAAGGCCAACGGGAAGACCAACGAGTACTACAAGTCCTGTCGACGCAATACCCTTCCAGAGAGTGTTCAGAAGGGCATCGAACGTTTCTTCGTTCATTATCTCAACCAGCACTCTGAAAGTTTCAACCGGACCCGGCAAAATCAGAGAGGATGGAAAAAGCGTGTGCAAAATCTGCCACAAAACGAGTACGATGGCAAGTCCTAGAAACACTTTCATTTCTCGTAAAAACCTTCATCTGGCGCACTCTGCAACCCCTCAGGATAGAGCTCGTTCAATTTCCTAAGGAACACCGACACTTCCTCTTTGCATTTCCCGGCGGGCACGTAGTAGAAATCAATTCTCTCAAGGGACGCCTTGAGAAGATCAGAAGGTATTCCAAGTCTCTTCGAAGAAAGCTGAACTGTCTCTTCGAGATTTTCCTCCATCCACTCGATAGATAGAAGGAGCGCTTTCTCCACTTTCTCGATTTCTTCTTGGCTCACACCCTCCCTTGCAAACAGTCCCGCTATGGGGATCCTGTCGGAGACACCTGTTTCTTTTCCCCATTCTTTCTGGAAATCCAGTACCACACGCCCTTTATCCAGACACATACTAACGAACGGCTCTGGAAGAGCAACGTATTTTGCCTTCCCGGATTTAAAGAGAGCAACTATCTCCTGGGGAGGAGCGTAGAGAATTTTCACGTCTTCATCTGGTTTCAAGCCTACCTTGGACATAAAGTATCTCATTAAGACATCAATAGTTTGACCCCTGCCGTGAGGAGTGTAAACCTCCCGGTCACGAAGACTCTTCCATCCTTCAAAGGGAACATCGTTGGATGCGACAAGATAGAAAACCTTCCACTCATGAACCCCAAGTAGCTGAATCTTCACACCTTTCGTGTAGAGATTCGCACCAACGGTGACAGGAAGAACTATGAAGTTTGCTTCTCCCGTGACAATCCGAGCAATCGCTTCTTCTGGATTCTTCCATATCTCTACCTCCACATCATAGGGAACTTTTCCCTCAAGAATGGGAACGACTGGTATCAGAGCGGGTCCAAAGGGATTCAAAAGCTTCACGCCGAAAAACATCACAGCGATCAATATAAAAAACAAGGTGATTGTCTTCTTCATAGAAATCACCTCCAAGAAGAAAGGAGGGGAATCCCCCTCCTCACTTTGCCACCACTTTCTTTCTTCTCGATCTGTCCTCGTAGTAGGTGTGCAGGAGCTCGTGGGATTTGTGGCTGAGAGGATGCTCGAGGTATTCCTCGTAGAGCTTCTTTATAGCCGGGTTCTCGTGGGATTTCCTTATGGTCATCATCTCATCAATGGTGTAGATCGCTTCCGCTCTCTTTCTGAGTATCTCCGGGTCTCTGCTGTAGGGTTGACCTCCTCCACCGATACAACCGCCGGGACACGCCATAACCTCGACGAAGTGGTACTTCACTTCCCTTCGGAGAATCTTTTCGACAAGATTCCTCACGTTGGCGGTACCATGAACCACGGCTACCCTGATCTTCTGGTCGTCGAGCTCCACTTCGGCTTCTCTGACACCCTTCAGACCTCTGACCTCTTCGAACACAAGCTTTGGAAGTGTCTTCCCAGTTTTGAGTTCGTACGCCGTCCTCAAAGCAGCCTCCATCACACCACCGGTGACACCGAACAGGGCGGCGGCACCCGTGGAGATACCGAGGGGTGCGTCGTACTCTTCCTCAGGCAAGTTGGCGAAGGGTATGTTCTTCAACCTGATCAGTCTTCCAAGCTCTCTCGTGGTGAGCACCACATCCACTGCAGGTACACCGTTCACCATGAGCTGCTTTCTCATGACCTCATCCTTCTTCGCCGTGCAGGGCATGATGGACACGTGGAAGATGTCCTCCGGTTTCACTCCAAGCTTCTCTGCAAAGTACGTCTTCACCAGAGCAGAGAGCATTCCCTGGGGAGATTTTGCACTGGAGAGCCTTGTTCTGAGCTCAGGATAGACCTTCTCCACCAGATTCACCCAAGCCGGGCAGCAGGAGGTGAACATCGGAAGGTCTTCCAGATCTCCCTTCTCCAATCTTTCAAGGAACTCGCTTCCTTCTTCCACAATGGTGAGGTCGGCTCCGAAGTTCGTGTCAAAGACGTAGTCGAAACCAAGTCGCCTGAGAGCGGCAACAAGCTGACCCGTTGAGATCGTACCGGGAGCGTAACCGAATTCCTCACCGATCGCGACCCTAACAGAAGGTGCTGTCTGCACAACAAGGATCTTTTCTTTCTTTTCAAGTTCTTCGAGAACAACCTTCACCGCGGAGTTCTCAACTATGGCACCTGTCGGACAGAACGCGGCACATTGTCCACAACTGATACAATCCGTTTCGTAGACAGGTATGTCGAAGGGCGTGCCAGGATAGGTTCGATAACCCCTCTCCACCATAGAGTATATGTTCATTCCCTGAATCTCGGAACACACTCTCACACACCTTTGACACTTGATACACTTGGAGAGATCCCTCATGATGGCAGGGCTGCTTCTGTCGAGCAAGCCTTCCTTCTTGCCGTATCCGAAGATGGGTTCCACGTCGTATTTGTAGATCAGGTCCTGGAATTCACACCTTCCATTCGCCTCACACGTCATACAATCGTTGGGATGCTCAGAGAGAAGCAAAGCGAGGTTGAACTTCCTTGCGGTCTTCACCCTTTCAGAAGAGGTCTTTATGACCATACCATCTCTAACCTTGGTGACACACGCAGGTTGCAGGTTCCTCGCTCCCTCCACTTCAACGACACAAACTCTGCACGCACCGATTGACTCACCGAGCCTTGGATGATGGCATAGCGCAGGAACCTCAATTCCTGCTCTTTCACAAGCCTCCAGAACGGTGATGTTGTCTGGCACCTTTAAAGTTTTTCCATTTATGACAACCATCACTTCGGCCAAAGCAAAACACCTCCCCATGGAATTAGTTTCACGATTTTGTGATAAATTTCTCAAATTGTTTTCAAGAAAACTACTTCATAGAATATATTACCACAATCACTCGGAAGTTCTTCTGTGTTTTAAAGAACTGATACTTTCCGATATGGCTTTTGCTCTTTTTTCACCAATTCCCTCTACTTTCTTCAGATCTTCAACGGATGCTTTGCTGATCTGATCGAGGTTTTTGAACATCTTGACGACGTTGTAGCCTATACTGAGAGGGATCCTTGCCGCGGTTTTAAGCAACCTGTATCCCCTCGCGGAAACAAGAACATCGTCCAACTGCGGCGCCTGCTGTACATCGTACCCCAAGGCTCTTGAAATGGAAATGGGTGAAGGATCTCTCCTCGTGATGAAGTCCATGAGGGTGTCCCTTGCCGATTCCTCGTCCGTTTCGTCGGAGGAATAATCCATTATCAGGAGAATCAACAAATCGTCCACATCCTCTGTCAGCTCTCTGAGTTGCATCCTTGCCAATCTTCCTTCTTCTCCAAGCTCTACAATGTAAGGACGCGTTTCTTCGGTTATTCTCAAAAGTTCTATTCCCTTCATCAACGCTCTCACTACGTCAGCAAGTGTGACTCTGTTCTCCAGCTCGAGTACCTCGAGATCGGACAGAAGTTTATTGAAGTTGTCCTTGTACTTCTCGAGAGTGCTGATCGCTTGTGTCACCTTCGAAATCAGAAAGTCCACTTGGTTCACAACGTACTTGTAGTTTTTGTAGTAAAGGGATATGATGTTTCTTCTTCTAGAAACTGCTATGACAACTTTTCCTGTTTGTTTTGCCAACCTCTCAGCAGTTCTGTGTCTTGTTCCTGTCTCCCCTGTTGGTATCGTTGGATCGGGTACAAGGTGAACGTTTGCATAATAGATCCGTGTGAGATCCTCAGAAAGCACAATGGCACCATCCATCTTCGAAAGTTCATAGACCTTTTCCGCAGAAAAATCCGTATTCAGCCAGAACCCCCCCTGGATGATATCATCGTATTTTTTTGGATCATCAACAAGGAAAAGAAGAGCCCCAAAGTTGGCACTTATAATGTCGTCAAGTGCCTTTCTCAACTCCGTTCCAGGTGAAATGAGTTTGATTTTCTCAATCAGTTCCTGTGGAACCAAAGGACTCACCCCCGATTAGAGAGACAGCCTCCTTTAAGTCGTGAACGACGAAGACTTTTTCTTTCGCCCCTTCGAAAGGGGGTGTTATGATTTTTCCAAAACCCTTCAGCGAGTTCAATCTTCTATTAATATTGTAAACCTTTCTCACCCTTCCGTCCAAACCTATCTCTCCGATTGCCACCGTATCTCGAAGAGACACTTCGAGGTACGAAGAAACGATAGCAAGAGCGATGGCGAGATCCGCGGCGGGATCGGTTATCCTGAGACCCCCAACTACGTTCACGTAAACGTCGTGCGTCTCTATGGGAAGCTTTAAAAGCTTACTGAGCACTGCTATCAGAAGCATGACCCTGTTCACGTCCACTCCCTTACACACCCTCTTAGGCGAAAAAGTTTTGTTTTTGGAGACGAGTGCCTGGATCTGGACAACGAAAGGTTTCGTTCCTTCGAAAACACAGGTGAGAGCGTTACCGGGAAGGTCAGCACCATTTTCTGTGAAAGAGGGATTTTCAACCTGAACGAATCCCTTTTCACCGAGCTCAAAAACGGCAACCTCATCCGAAGGACCGAACCTGTTCTTTGTGATCTTCAATAGTCTCAACCCCGTGCGCCTGTCACCCTCGAAGTAGGCAACGGTGTCCACCATATGTTCTACAAGCTTCGGCCCGGCTATTTCTCCCTCCTTTGTCACGTGCCCTATCAACAGGATAGGTACGTTCTTTCTCTTTGCAAAGTTGATCATCTTCATCGTCACGTTCTTCACCTGGGAAACACTGCCCGGACTACTCCCCAGTTCTGAAGAAAAAACCGTTTGAAGTGAATCAACGACTGCGAAATTGACCTTTTCGTTCTGAAGCACCGGAATTAGCTCCTCCAGGTCGTTCTCTACCACCAGCAGTATATTTTCCTTCTTCTTGATCGCCAGCCTGTCAGCTCTCATTTTCAGTTGTTGAGGAGATTCTTCACCGGAGATATAAACGACCAATCCATCCTGCGCAAACCTCTCCGCAAGCTGGAGTGCGAGGGTGCTCTTCCCTATACCCGGCTCCCCAGAAAGAAGAAGCACCTGCCCCGGGATGAATCCACCTTTGAGCACCCTATCCATTTCCGAAAAGCCGGTGGTAATTCTCTCCAGAGAGATCTCACCGGCGGACTCCAGATTCAAAAACAGGGAGGGCTTCCCCTCCCTGCTCTTTTCTCCTACAATTTCTTCGGCTGTATCGTACTCACCACACTGAGGGCATCTTCCAAACCATTTCGGAGAAACATAGCCACAGTTGGAACACACGAACTTCTTCACTGAACCACCTTCTCCTTCTTCTCCTTCTTTTTAGTGAACCTCAAACCGTCTTTGTGAGCCCTGCAGACGATGGTGTCTCCTTCCTCGAACTTGCTCTTCAGTATCTCTTCGGACAGAGGATCTTCCACGTACTTCTGGATCGCCCTCTTCAAAGGTCTGGCACCGTACACTGGATCGAATCCTTTCTCGACGAGGAATTCCTTTGCACTCTTCGTCAAAACGAGTTTCATGTTTTTCTCCGCCAGTCTTTTTCTGAGATCCCTCAGGAGTATATCGATGATCTGTTCTATGTGCTCTTTCTTGAGTGGATGGAAGATGATAGTCTCATCGATCCTGTTCAAGAACTCGGGTCTGAATGTCTTCTTCACCTCGTCCAGTACAAGCTCTTTTATCTTTTCAAACTCTCTCTCTTCGTCATCGCCGCTGACAAAGCCGAGCGTCCTCTTAGATCTGTTGATATAGGAACTTCCAATGTTACTTGTCATAACGATTATGGTGTTTCTGAAGTCCACTTCACGACCCTGAGAGTCTGTGAGTCTCCCATCGTCCATGATCTGAAGGAGCAGGTTATACACGTCCGGGTGAGCTTTCTCTATCTCATCGAATAGAATGACGGAGAACGGCCTTCTTCTTACCTTTTCGGTGAGCGTTCCTCCTTCTTCGTAGCCTACGTATCCGGGAGGTGCTCCAATGAGTCTCGAGACGGAAAATCTTTCCATGTATTCGCTCATGTCGAATCTGATGAGTGCCCTCTCATCACCGAACAGGTACTCCGCGAGAGCCTTCGCAAGCTCTGTCTTTCCAACTCCCGTCGGTCCAAGGAAAAGGAAGACACCAATCGGTCTTCTCGGATCTTTCAATCCACTTCTCGCTCTTCTTATAGCCCTTGCAACAGCCTTTATGGCCTCGTCCTGTGCTACGATCCTCTGATGGAGTGCTTCCTCGAGATTGAGAAGTCTCTCCACCTCCGTCTCCTCGATCTTCTTAAGAGGCACTCCCGTCCATGAAGATACCACCTCTGCTATATCATCGACGTCCACCTTTGCTACAGATGCTTCTGCCTTCCTTCTCCACTCGGCATACTTCTTCCTGTACTCTGCTTCGAGTTCCATTTCTCTCTCCTTCAACTGCGCAGCCCTTTCGTAGTCCTGATTCAAAACAGCAAGTTCCTTATCGGTCTTTATCTTCTCCAGCTCGTTCTTGATAGCCTTCAGTTCAGGGGGAATGATGAAAACCTTGAGCCTCGCACGGGCTCCAGCTTCATCGATGACATCGATCGCCTTGTCCGGAAGGAAGTGATCCGTTATGTACCTCTTGGACAGATAAACCGCCGCTTCCAAGGCCTTATCGGTGTATATCACCCTGTGGTGTGATTCGTACTTCT